>JANXLO010000290.1 GCA_025355115.1 Chthonomonadaceae bacterium | reverse complement strand
GGATGTAGCTATATCGGAGCATCAGTGCGACGGCGTTCCGGTCGATCTCGGCGCTGAAGCCTGGATGAGCCCTGAGGGCCTTGAGCTCGGATCCGAACAACAGAGTTTTGCCGGCCCAGCCGTAGTACATGGGCTTGACGCCCAGTCTATCACGCACCAGATGGAGAGTATGCTCGACAGTGTCCCAAAGCGCAAAAGCGAACATGCCGACGAAGCTACGCACGGCGCGTTCAAGCCCCCAGGCCTCGAAGGCCGCCAGCATGACCTCGGTGTCGGAGCCGCCCCGAAATTCGGGCGCGAGCCCCGCCGTCTCCAGTTCGCTGCGGATAGCGTTGAAGTTGTAGACTTCTCCGTTGAAGACCATCACATAGCGGCCTGACGCCGAAGCCATCGGCTGATGGCCAGCTGGGGAGAGGTCGACAATCGCGAGCCGACGAAACCCGAGCGCAACGCCTGTCCTCTCGTCGGTCCACTCTCCGCTGTCATCCGGGCCGCGATGGAGCAGCTTGCCCGACATACGGGTGACAATTCTCTGCATGGCTGCATCGTTAAGGCTTTTTGACGTATCTAGAAACCCCGTCAGACCGCACATGGGCGGACCATTTCCCAGGCGGACTGACCCAAGACTCTTGATGTCACTTCGCTCATTGTCATATCAATAGCATACAGTGTAGCGCTCATTTCAGGGCGAGCATCGGCAGGATGAAACTCAAGCATTGGCCATCTCTCTATAGCAGGATTCATACCTGTTGACCACGACATCAAGCGAGAACTCCGTCTCGACGCGGCGACGGGCTGCCTGGCCCAACGCCTGTTTCTGATCAGCGGGAAGGGCGAGCATACTACGCCAGGCCTCGCACAAGTCGCCTGGAGAGCGGGGCGACACGACTGACCCCGCCTCGCCCACGATATAGGCTGAATCGCCCACATCCGTCACTACGCAGGGAACACCGCAGGCCATTGCTTCGCCTACAACATTCGGAAAGCCCTCTCCATATGCAGAGCTCAACGTGGCGATGTCTAGAGCCGCGTTGAGAATGGGCATATCTGTTCGCGCCCCAAGGAGGTGAAATCGATCCCTCATTCCCGCCTTTTCTAGCCATCGGATAAGCTCGGTATTAGCATTGGTCAAGCCTTCGCCTGCGAGCATGAAATGCACGTCAGGCCTATCATGGGCGAGCAGACCAGCAGCTCGGGCCAGATTTCGATGATCCTTCATCGGGTGAAAACGACCTACCATTCCAATCAGCGGTGCATCGGCTGGCAGGCCGAGCGCACCACGGATCGCTTCCCTCGCGGAGTGATCCGGCTGGAAAGCGGTCAGATCGAAGCCGTTGGGGATGATCTCCATTTTGCTTGCAGGATAACCCAATCGCAAATGCTCGTCCATGCCTGCTTTAGAGCAGCAGAGAATCTTCTGAGGATAGCGCGCCGACATCCGTTGAAGCAGCTTACCCAGCATCAAGGTAGATCGTTTGATAGTTGCAGGATCGAGATGACTGTGGCGAATATTCCAGGCCAGAGGAGCTTTGCCTGCTATGCGGTTCGCGATGCTGCCGACAAAATCCGCATGGTAGAGCCAGGTTTGCACGACATCGGGGCGCGCGCCGCGCAGCCACCGGGCAAGTCTTAGAATTGCGCTTGGATCAGGAATTCCTGCTCGCATCCCCAGGGCATGCACGGGAATCCCCGCCTGCTGGATACGCTCGCCTAACGGCCCAATTTCACCCAATGAGACCACCATAGGGTCGAACTCAGAGCGGTTCATTCGCGTGACCAGCTTGCAGAGCATGTTCTCCGCGCCGCCGACCGTCAAGCTCGTGATGATATGCACTACTTTAAGATTTGTCATCGACCACCACTTCGAGCGCCTGCTTGAAAGCGGCTATATTCTGCTCCAGATTGCAGGTATTTAGGAGATGCTCGCGGCCACACCTGCCTATCTGAATTCGTCGCTCGTCGTCAGCGAGCAGGAACTCCAGTCTCTCGACCAGACTGCCAACGTCGCTCTCATGTGCGACCATGCCTGTTTCTCCGTCTGTTATCACATCAGAAGCGCCGACAGCATTAGTGAGCAGCGCAGGAACGGAGAGGCTGATGGCCTCGTTGACGGTATTGCCCCACATCTCGCAGTTGACGATGTCG
>JANXLO010000244.1 GCA_025355115.1 Chthonomonadaceae bacterium | reverse complement strand
AGCCGTAGACACTGAATGGGTCTATTTTAACTCCGTCAGTTTTCGGGATGCAACAGTCAATATTCTTTGAAGTTTCCGCTCAGAGTTCCGTGGTGCTGACGGTGCTCGAATGTCTCAAGCCGCATATCCACAGTTTTACTGCAATATGTGCTTGTTCCAATTGAAGTGCAGCCAGTGACCTCGCAGGACAAATTGCCTCACATTCCGTATGATTCAGGAGATAGCGAGTGGATCGACAACAATTTGAACATCTAAGAGATCTGCATGGAAAACGCATTGATTCCGATATCCGTTTCGTGCAAGGGCAGGGCTCCTCTGCTGTGTTTGAGAACGTCGAAATTCTCAATGAGGACGGATGGGCAGCGCAGTTGCATGGCACCTACTCCTCGAAAAGAAATTCCATAATATACGTTGTCGTGCTGGATGGAATCGGGCCGATTTGCCGCATTTGCGTCAGAGGATCCTTGCATGGCAGCCACGGGCGGACTCACAAGCACGCATTGTCTGCGGAGAGTTGTCCGCGTCAGAATCTTCAGATCGACGTGACATCCCGGCCTGAATTAGATGCGCTGAACGCGCAGGAGGTATTCAGGCGATTCTGCGTGGATGCAAAAATATTATTCAAGGGCACGTTTTACGATCCAGAGGGCACGTAAATGTATTCAGTCTCCCAAGTGCTAACTGTTTTGAATTGCTACCCGCTGGCTGCTGGCGTTGACAGCTTGGGTAGTAGTGTCGTTCGCGTGTCGACGCAGCTGAAGTACCCAGACGGCTCCAACATAGACGTCTTCATAGAACTGCCTGCTGGTGAACTGGACTTTCAACAGGCGAAGATTTCCGATCTAGGCGCTACACAAGATTGGTTATTCGGAGCCGGAGTGCGGGCGATGCAAACTGCGCGACGACTAAATTATATTAGAGACGTCGTCGGCACGTTGGGCATACTGCACGAAGATGGCGAGCTGTTTACATGGGTCGGATCATTGGAGCAATTGCCAGATGCTTTGATGAGAGTCGCTCAGGCGTCCTTGCGCGTCAGCGATTTACTGCTCACGCAACGCTTTCTGAAGGGAACCGACTTCCAGGAGAAGTTTTTGGAGTTTCTAGAGGTTATCCACTTGCCGTATGCCGAGCGTGTGGCTGTCCAGACGCCCAATCGCGAGGTCATTTTCCCCTATCAGGTGACTGGCAAGACTGTTCAAAGCTGGATACAACTCCTGGGGTCGCCTTCGCCTCAGGCGGCGCACTCCTCCGCACTGGAAATTTTCACAAGGTGGAGCGATGCAGAAGGAATCAAGCCTGAAACACAGCGTGTGACTATCTACGACGATCAATACGATACCTATCGCTCGCCAGATGTACAAAGATTTGAAAAGCATTCACAGTTGATTCCATGGAGCGATCAATCAACCATCGAAGAGACCCTCAAGCGGTGAAGCGTCGAGGTTTTCGTCAAGCCCACGGTATGAAGCATTCCAATGCGAGTGGAGCAGAAAAATGAAAATGAGAATCACTGCGTTCGTGCTGCTCGGGGCGATTACGGTTGGGCAGGCGCTCGGACAGACGGAGCTGCGTTTCGAGGTCACTCGGGCGGCGAGCCGGACGGAGGGCGGGAAGAGCGGCAGGATTCTCGTCGCGTTGGGGAAGAAAGAGAGCACTGCTCCAGTCTTCGGTACGGGGCAGACGGGCATGAATGCCGCGCCTGTAATGGGAAAGGATGCGCTTGATTTCGGGCCGGGGAAATCCGTCGTCCTTGATGGCAAGGCGGCGATCTTCCCGATTGAGTCGCTGGCGAAGCTGCCCGCCGGGGACTACTCGGTGCAGGCGCTCTTCGCGACCAACCGTGATCTCCGCGCACTCGACGCTCCCGGTAATCTGTTCAGTGATGCGATGCCGGTGCATCTCGACCCGGCCAAAGGCGGGACGATCCGTCTGACGCTGACCCGCGTCGCCCCGCCGGAGAAGATGCCGCCCGACACCGATGCTGTCAAGTATATCCGGCTAAAATCCAACCTGCTGACAGCATTTCACGGCAGGTCGGTCTTCCTGCGGGCGGGCCTTATTCTGCCGCGAGACTTCGGCACGGAGCCGGATCGCCGCTATCCCCTGCGCGTGCACATAGGTGGATTCGGGACGCGCTATACGGCAGCGGGCAGAATGATGCGCGACGG
>JANXLO010000134.1 GCA_025355115.1 Chthonomonadaceae bacterium | reverse complement strand
GGAAACGGTCGCGGGCGAGGAAGGAGGCGAGGCGCGGAAAATCCGCGAAGGCGGTATTGGCAGCGAGTACCAGCACAGCGGCTGTGAACAGCTGTGTTATCAGATATGCGAAGCTGAAATTGCCTGTTTTTCCGAATATCGCGCCGGAAATCTGGTCGATGACAGCGGGAGCCGTCTTTCCGTGATCCTCCCAGTAGACGACATGCAGGCGCATCGCCAGCCATGTCACGCCTATGAAGATCGTTCCAAGGATAATGCCCATCCATAGAAGTGTGAATGCCGCGTTCTTGGATTTCGGCTCCTGAAAGGCAGGAATTCCGTCGCTGACGGCTTCCGTTCCTGTCATGGCAGAACAGCCGTTTGCGAATGCCCTCAGCAACACAAGCGTTCCGAAAGTTTGCGCGGCGTGACGCGCCGCCTCCACGCTTCCTGGCCAACTGTCGTAGACGCTTTTTATCTCAGCAGTATGGGGTTGCCATCCGAGAAATGGCCCTATCAGCGCCACCGCGATCATTACGTAGCACATCACGACGAAGCCATAGGTGAACACCGCGAAGAGAGCCCCGGACTCTTTCAGCCCACGGAGATTTGCTAGCGTCAGAATGGCTATGAAGATCAGGCACCAGAGCACGAGATGCTCGTCGAGCTTCCAGTGCTTCACGAAAGGGATGCTCGCCAGGTTCTGCACTCCGGATGCTATCGAGACGGAGACGGTAAGCACATAGTCGATGAGAAGCGCGGCCGCTGCCACGAGACCCGCAAGCGTTCCCAGGTTGTCCTTCGTAACGATGTAAGAGCCGCCGCCCTTGGGGTAGGCGAAGATCGTCTGCCAGTAGGAGAAGACGACTGTGACCAGCAGAGCCACGATCAGCCCGGCGATCAGCAGAGTGTTGGTCGTGTATCGGCCCTGCTGCTCCATCAGATAGAGCCCAGAGGCCCCCAAAGCCAGCACGATCTGCTGAGTGGCATAGGCCACAGACGATATGGCGTCAGAGGCGAACACCGGCAACGCCAGAAAACGGGGCAAGAGAGTATGCTCCGCATTCAGGCTGGAGACCGGGCTGCCCAGAATCGCGCGCCGAATGCGTTTGGTCCACGTCGGCTGGCGAACGGGAATATGAGGAAGCGGGTCTAGTTCTTGAGGTTCAGTGGGCACATCATTCTCCATAAAGGCATTGTCCGTCAAAATACGCACTTTGCCTCGCAAGTTCACCATGAGGCATCAAAATTACTCCTCACATAGCCGCAAAACGTCAAACATCGGCGCTCCAGGAAAGTAAGAGCGCCGATGCATTTATTCGAGTTGAGCCCGGCGTTTTCGTCAGGCAATGAGTCCCGGCACAAACTTTGCGGGCTCTACGCCGGAGAGTTTCTGATCCAGCCCCTGGTATTTGTAGGAGAACTTTTCGTGGTCATACCCCAACAGGCGAAGAACTGTCGCATGAAAGTCGTGGACATTGACAGGATCACGGATGATGTTGTAGGAAAAATCGTCCGTCTCGCCGTAGATTGTGCCGGGCTTGCTGCCGCCGCCCGCCATCCACATTGTGAAGCAGCGAGGATGGTGATCCCGACCGTAATTATCCTTGGAGAGACCGCCCTGTGAGTAGACGGTGCGTCCGAACTCACCGCCCCAGATGATGAGCGTGTCCTCGAACATCCCCCGCTGCTTCAGATCCTGCACCAGTCCCCAGCATGCCTGATCGACGTCTTTGCACTGGCTCGGCAAGCGGCCAGCGACATTGCCATGGGTGTC
>JANXLO010000132.1 GCA_025355115.1 Chthonomonadaceae bacterium | reverse complement strand
CGTTGTCGGTGGCGGCCACGGAGATCACGTTGGGATAGGCGCCGGGATAGCTGAAGCCTGAGCCTCCGCTGTTGCCCGCCGCCGCGACGATGACGCAGCCTTTGTTCCAGGCATACTGAACAGCGTTCTGCATGGTTACTGCGGCGTCTCCACCAAGGCTCATGCTGAGCACCCTCGCGTTGTGGTCGGCGGCCCAGATGATCCCGTCCGCAACTGTAGCATCCGTTCCCGACCCGGTACTGTCGAGCACTTTGACAGGCATGAGCTTGGTGTAGGTGATGTCGGTCACAGCCGCCTGGCCGTTCCAGCCGGAGATGCCCGCGGTGCCGATCCCGTTGTTGATCTGCGCGGCCGCTATTCCAGCGCAGTGCGTGCCGTGCCCGTGGTCGTCCCTGGCGTCGGCGCGCGTTCCCAGAAAGGCGTCGTAGCCCACGATCCCGGACCCGTCGCGCAGGATCTTGTTGGTGAGGCCGGGATGGGTGTTGTCTATGCCGGTGTCGATGATGGCGATGATGATGGAGGTGCGGGGCTGCCAGATGTTCCAGGCGAGATCGGCCTGCACTTTCTGGGGCCCGTACTGGCTGCCGGCATAGTAGGGATTGTTGGGCGGGGCCTGCGTGCGGTAGATATGGTTGGGCTCGGCGTAGAGAACTTCGCCGCGCTGCTTGAGGAGCGCGATCGCCGCCTCGACGGTCATTCCCTCGCGCAGGTGGATGCGGAAGGCATGCAGCGCGCCCTGTCGCCCCATGATCTGCCCGACCGCCGTTTGCAGGAGTGCGGCCTCGCGCGGGGTATCTGCATTTGCGCGCACTCCGACGAGGACTTCATTGGGCACCGATTCGGTTTGCTGCGGAGCGGCGACAGCGGCGTTGCCCTGAGCAAGGGAGGAGTGCGGGAGCGAAGCTAGGGCGGGCAGAAGCAGAGCCAGGAGACAGACAGTGAGGAAAGGCCGAAAGCGGGCTCCTGCCGAGGTTCGATTCGCAGTGCGGGTTCGGGACGCGTGCATGTGTGTTTCTCTCCAAAGTGCTGAAGCGGATGGACATCCATTAGAAGGACGCAGGAGCTAAAAGTGCAGTCGTGAGACTGCTGGAAGGCGATTGACCTATTCTACCACATAGAAATTTTATTCTGTGTGGTGAAATGATTTTGAGCGGGCGTGCGAATATTTCAGCACTAAAATCGCCTGGGAGGATACGCCGCCACTTTTGAAGAAGGTGCAATTACTGAACCAATCGAAGGGGAAACATCGATGGCGTCTGAAAATATTCTGTATGCGGGGACGGTAGGGCAGGGAGTCTGGCGTAGTCTGGATGACGGCGAGACATTTCATCGTCACTGTTCGGGGATGTTCATGGAGGCGCAGGTGCGCGCTCTTGCGGTGGACCCGCAAAGCCCCGATTATCTCTATGCAGGCACAGACGCCGGAATCTATCGCACTCAGGATGGCGGTGAACGTTGGGAGCGGTTGCAGACGCCGTTCGATTCAGGAAATGGATGGCCTTCGGGAACTGCTGTCTGGTCGCTGTTGCTGCACCCCAGGAAACAGAATCTCATACTGGCCGGCACCTGCCCGTCCGGCATCTACCGCTCGACGGATATGGGGATGACATGGACGATGGCTGAGGCTGCACTGACGCCGGAGTGCCCGCCCATAAAGTTCTCCAGAGTGACCTGTCTGATGGCGGATCCGCTGGATGATGCTACGCTGTGGGCTGGCGTTGAGATCGATGGTGTGTGGCGCAGTAGAGATTACGGCGTAAGCTGGGAGCGAATGACCACTGGACTTAGCTCACTCGATATTCATAGTCTGCTTATCCTGCCCGGTAATCCATGTACTGTCATCGCCGCTACCAACAATGACCTTAATATCAGTCGCGACGAAGGTAAAACGTGGGCGCCTCAGCATGTGAAGGAGTTTTTTCCACATTCCTATTGTAGGGGCAGCGCAATGAAAGAGGACGACCCTACCTTTCTGTTAGTAGGTAACGGCAATGGCCCTCCAGGAACGACCGGCAGTCTTCAGTTATCTCGAGATGGGGGTAGGAGTTGGCGAAAGGCATCGCTGCCTGTGGCTCCTAATAGCACGATCTGGACGTTCGCAACCCATGCCGGAAACCCGAGTCTGATTTTCTGCGCCTCCATCAATGGCGATCTTTTTCGAAGCCGCGATGGAGCGGAGTCATGGGAGAAGTGCGGACACGAGTTTGGGGAACTGCGCTCACTCGCTCTGGTGGTGAAGTAACTGCACTCCACACAGATGCAAAGGGCGCCCCTGAAGCAACTAGACTTCAGGGGCGCTTTTCGCATTATCAAATCAGTGTGATATCGACTGCCTATTTTCGGCGCAGGCGACGACGGGCCACCATTCCACCTGTAATTCCCATTCCTAACAGAAGGGCAAATGTCCCCGGCTCCGGGGTAGCCGCGGAATTGGAAATATCGGAATTCGGCCCTGAAACTTGTCCTTGGTTGCCAGCAGGGGTGCCGCTACTTACCTTGAAAGTACTGGAGGCGAAGGGAGTAAAGTCCCCAACCCCATTGAGCAGGTTCGTAGAGTGGAGCGTCAGCACTCCCAGATTGACCGCCAAAGGGCTCGTGTTTGAAATGGAAGTGCCGTTGTAGGTGAGAGAAACGTTCGGGACCGTAGGATCGTCCCCGCCGACCGCCACTGTGAGAGGAGGGTTGATGCCTAAAAGTTGTGTGGAGATGGCATAGGATGCTCCGCCGATGCCGGCGAAAGTAGG
The DNA here is from genome assembly GCA_025355115.1 of Chthonomonadaceae bacterium. GTDB lineage: Bacteria > Armatimonadota > Chthonomonadetes > Chthonomonadales > Chthonomonadaceae > JANXLO01. The sequence continues at coordinate 3,306 of JANXLO010000132.1, read as the reverse complement.
ATCGTTGACCCCACCTGTGAGAAGACCGTTGAAGTCGTAGAACGTCGTGATGCTGCCAGGGTTGACACGAGTGTCCGTGTTAAGAACGATATTGTAGGTGTACGTCACGTTCCCTTGTGCACCCACTGCGGAGATGAACTGCGGCATGACAGCCTGAGCATGTGCGGAGCCAATTGCAACGGCAGCGAGGCCGGCCACTGACGCGCAGCGAGTCAAATAACTAATCTTCATGGATTGATTCCTCGTAGAGCAACACGTCCACTCACGTCTTTTGGACGAGAGTATAAGTATGCTCTGTTGGCCGGATATGCGGCCTGTCTTTTACATATGGTAGTCGTGGTCGCACTCGTCTTATAAATATGATAAGGTCGAATGCCAGCAGTGCAACAAACTTGCCGTTGCAGTAATAAATAGCAGCGGCTGGATGCCTGTATTGAAAATCAGGAATCGACTTCCCTAATTCATAGTATAAGACGCCTAAGTAAATTAATTTGTTCCGGGAATACTTTTGTCGCTTGAGAAAAGAAAAGAAAGCACAGACGGGCATAACGCGCAAGTATTGACGCAAATGTATGGCAGTTTGGTGCCATACATTTGCCTGTTCTTTTTATTCCTAGCCGCCCCGCATTGGCCTTTAGGCTGTCACTCGGACGGTCAGCCTGCGAATAGTTTGTGGCGCTCATCGAGGCTAGCCTTTTTCGCCTTCCATTCGGCCAGCCGCTGGTGCTCCTCCGCGACGCGTTCTGGGGCAGCTCTGTCCACAAAATTTGGATTGGAGAGCATGCCCTCGCAGCGTTCGATCTGTTTTGAGACTGTGCTCAATTCTTTGGCGATGCGCTCACGTTCCTTCCCCAAATCCAGAGCCTCACCCAGATCAAGGAAAATCTCTGCGCCCACGACGGGCGAAGCGATCCACTTTCCGCTCTCAGCGGCGGGTGCAGTCGTCACCAGTTCAAGCAAGCTGAGGCGTGCCAGAGAGGCGATGAGCTCCGCATTGGCGAGCAGCGCGGAGTGGGCTGTTGCATCGGATGGCAACGCGGCTGCGGCGAGCCGCGTTCCTGGGGGAATGTTCAACTCCATCTTCATGTTGCGGACAGCGCGGGTGGCTGCGATAGTCAGTGCCATCGCGGTTTCGGAAGCCGGATCCTGCCAGGCCGCATCAGGGGTGGGGTAGGGGGCAAGACAGAGGCTATCCCCTCTGCGCGGCAGGGCCTGCCAGATCTCTTCTGTGATGAATGGCATGAACGGATGCATTAGCCGCAACGTGGTCTCCAGCACGAACGCCAGCATATTTTGGGCAACACTCTTCTCTGGTGACTCTGCTTTCAGACGCGGCTTCGCCATTTCGACATACCAGTCGCAGAACTCGTCCCAGAAGAAGACGTAGAGGGCGCGGCTCGCGTCGTCCATATCGTAAGTGGTGAGAGAGTCATGAACCTGCCTGACCGCAGCCTCTAGACGCGACAGTATCCAACGATCTGGAACAGTGAGGGCATCCCGCTCGGGCAGCTCCCCGGTCGTCTCCTCGTCCAGATTCATCAGGACGAAGCGCGAGGCGTTCCAAAGCTTGTTGCAGAAGTTGCCGGCAAGATCGGTTCGCTGCTCGCTGTAGCGAAAATCCTGACTCTTCCCTGCCTGCTGAAGCAGCGAGAAGCGGGTAGCGTCCGCGCCGTATTTCTCGATGAGGTCGATGGGGTCGATGCCGTTGCCTTTGCTCTTGCTCATCCGCTCGCCGTTCGCGTCGAGCACAGTCGCATGGACGTAGACATCGCGGAATGGCAATATTGAACGTGAAGTGCCGTCTGCGGAGAGCAGGCCATCGGCCTCCGGCGCACCGGGCCGATGCACGAAATCCAGTCCAGTCATTATCATTCTAGACACCCAGAGATAGAGAATCTCCTGCGCGGTCGATAGCAGACTGGTCGGGTAGAAATAGGCGAGGTCTGCCGAATCCTGCGGCCATCCGAGCGTGGCGTGCGGCCAGAGCGCGGAGGAGAACCAGGTGTCGAGCACATCCTCATCCTGCACACAGTTCTCGGTGCCCAGAGCCTCGACCGCCTGCTCTTTCGTTCGGGCAAAGCAGTGACGTCTCGCGCTGCCTTCCTCTGTGCCTATCGCAGGCTCATCTGTCCACCAGACCGGAATGCGATGCCCCCACCAGAGCTGGCGGCTGATGCACCAGGGGCGGATATTCTCCATCCAGCGCAGGTAGATGTCCCTGTAGCGCTCAGGTACGAAGCGTATCTTGTTCTGCCGTACTATCTCGATAGCTGGCGCGGCCAGCGGCTTCATATCCACGAACCACTGCTCGGACAGGAGAGGCTCGATCACCTCCTTTGATCGCTCGGAGATCGGCGTCTGGATGGTGTAGTCCTCGATCTTCTCAACGAGGCCCAATTCCTCCATATCTGCGACGACTTTTTTGCGAGCGGCGAAACGATCCAGCCCGGCGTAGCCTGGCCCGGCGAGCGGGGTCATGCTGCCGTCTTTGCCGATGACGATGTGCTGCGGGAGATTATGGCGCAGGCCGCACTCGAAATCGTTGAGGTCGTGCGCCGGGGTCACCTTCACCGCGCCTGAGCCGAACTCCGGCTTCGCGTACTCGTCGGCGATGAGCGGTATGTCGCGCTCCGCCAGTGGCAGACGCAGCATTCTGCCGAAATGAGGCTGATAGCGCGGATCGGACGGATTTGCCGCCACGGCCGCATCGCCGAGGAGCGTCTCAGGGCGAGTGGTTGCGATGGTTATGTGTCCATTGCCGTCGGCGAACGGGTAGCGAAAATGGTACAGTTTGCCTTTTCGCTCCTCGATCTCCACCTCGATGTCGGAGACGGCGGACTGGAATTTCACGTCCCAGTTGACGACTCGAGTCCCCCGGTAGATCAAGCCGCGTTCATACCACGAGCGAAACTCCTCCATGATGGCGTCCACATACGATTCGTCCAGAGTGAACCGAACCCTGTCCCAGTCGTAGGAGCATCCGAGCTTCTCGAACTGATAGTAGATTCGCGTTCCGTACTGCTCCCTCCACTGCCAGCATCGCTCGATGAATTTCTCGCGGCCGAGGTCGTGGCGCGTCAGCCCCTCCGCCGCCAGATTTCTTTCGACGACGTTCTGTGTGGCGATCCCGGCATGGTCGGTCCCGGGCAGGCAGAGGGCGCTGTACCCTCGCATGCGGTGCCAACGGGTCATCGCGTCCAGGATTGAGTTGTTAAGGGCATGACCCATGTGCAAACTGCCAGTGATGTTGGGCGGCGGTATGGTGATGCAGTAGGGTGGCTTGTCTGGATCGGGCTCCGCGTGAAA
>JANXLO010000103.1 GCA_025355115.1 Chthonomonadaceae bacterium | reverse complement strand
GTTCCCTGTAAGTGTACGGGTCGATGATCTGGGCGAGGTGAAAGCCCTCCGGCGTCTGCATTTTGGCCGGGAGATCGGCCGCTGTGTAGTCGCTGATCTGCGCGCTATAGCTGCTCCAGACTTCGCGCTGATGCGGCATCTGCGCGAACAGGTTTAGGTTGTCGTAGACCATTGGGATGATCCCGGCCACGCGGGAGTCCACGACTGCCGTCAGCCAGGTCGTCCATCCCCGCTTCGACATCCCGCCGACCACGAACCGCTCAGGCTTCGCGCGCCCAAGCTCGACGAGAAGCGCCTGCACCGCGTCCATCGCCCGAACCGCGCTCTTCGTCATGGGAAGCAGGAGCGGCCAGTCCGCATCCCCGGTCTCCAGGTAGCGCACGAGGGTATGCGCGATGAGCTCGTCCTCGCTTTTGCCCTCAAACAGCGGCTGGTTGGGCACATCGGAGAGGGAGGCGCGGAGCAGTCCACGCTCCTTGGCGTACAGATCATCGAGGCCGGAATGGATTCCCGGACGAGTGAACTCGCCGCCTATCGTCAGCAGAGCCAGATTTGAAAAGGCCAGGACGTCCGGCACGAACACCTGAAGAAGATGTTTCCAGACAAGGCCCTGCCACTGTTGAGACGTCAACTCCAGATCGTAGAGTGTCCCGCCCCTGACCTTCTCCTCCCCCAGTCTCGTCACATTGTACGCGTCGGGACGTTTCACATAATCCGTCAGCTCCGTCGGTAGGCTCATGTCAGGCTCCCTCCCTAGCGCTTCGTCAGCGTGGATCACGACTTCAAGAAACGTTCGGTCATATCACGGACGACGCTGTAGGGCTGCTCCGCGACCCACTCCTCCGGAAACATCCAGGTCGGAACGTTCCAGACTCCCGCCGCGTGAGCGGGCTCGTCATACTCGACGATTCGATCCCGATAAGTGCGCTGATCGAGCGCCGTGGCGAAGGCCGCGACGTCCAGCCCGACTCGCTCGGCTATCTCCGCGAGAACCGTCGGGTCAGCTATGTCGCGATCCCCCTCCCAGTAGGCGTGGTAGACTTCGCCAAGATAGGCGTCGGCCTTGCCCGCCTCCTTCGCGAACTCCGCGCCCTCGAGGGCACGTCGAGATCGGGAGAACGAGCGCGTCCGCTTCGGCAGAGTCAGGTTCTCGGCCAGAAGCAGCAGATCAAACCTGCTGGGGACGCGCGGCTTGCGGGGCGAGGCGGGCTCCGGCGCCGACGGGGTGTACTCCAGTCCCTCCGGCAGCAGCTCGTACCCAACCCAGTCGAGTTCGAGCGCAGGAAATTCGGATTTCAGCTTTTTGGACTGCTCCCAGGCGACCCAGCACCAGGGACAGATAAAGTCGTGCGCGACCGTGAGGCGAGGCATCAAAATGTGACCTTTCTTAGCTATCGTATGGGGCACGGAGGCGCGGCGAGGCTCCTGTGTTTATACGAACGAACCGCTCGGATGTTGCGGCGGCCATGCCTCCGACAACCGGAGGAAAGGCAGAACAAATGGCCTTTTGGATTCGTCTTCTCTGTCTATCCTGCAATCACTGAAGCGGAACTCACTACCCATGAAGAATAAAACTACCCTTCTCTTTGCGCGAGCTTTTGGCCTCGGCATCATCGCTGGAATGCGATCGATGTCGGCTCCCGCGCTTCTTCGAGGTTGGACGTCTCGCCAGCGTCACCTTGCTCCTACGCCTCTCGATCAGATGGGCAGCCCAGCCGCGCTCGCCGTCATGGCAACGGGGGAGATGCTCGTCGACAAGCTGCCGTTCATGCCCGACCGAACGCAGATGGCGAGCGTCGCTTTCCGCGCCCTTTCCGGCGCGGTCGTTGGCGGAAGCTACTGCGCAGCCTATAGACGCAATCGGGCCGCGGGAGCGGTTCTTGGCGCGGCAGGCGCTGTAGTCGCGACCTACGCCGCGTTCCATCTGCGCCGGTACCTGGTGAAGGAGCGAGGACTTCCTGACACGGCCGTCGCGCTCGCGGAGGATGCGGCGACCGCAGCTCTGGGCAGAACTTTGCTGCCTGAATAAGGCAAATTGGAACTTTTTAGCCCTGCATCCCGTCCATTTCGTGACAACTTACAAGGACGTTTGGCATCGCTGCTGAATGTCGTCTCTACGAAAGGCAATCGATCTCATGAAATCCCGATTTTTTCTGGCTGCGCTAGGCCTGAGCATTCTGGCGCTGGCGCTTCCCGCCGTTGGGCAGACGCATCATAAGAAAAAGCATAAAAAGCATCAGTCGCCCACTGCTGTCAACTATGGAAAGAGAACCTCCACGCGTGTCAACAAGGACACAAACCACGACTCGAAGATGGTCAATAAAGAGGCCAACCGAGAGTCGAAGGATGTAAACCATTCGGCCGATGGAACCTCCAAGAACGTCAACCATGAGGCCAACAGGGAGTCGAAGGACTTCAACCATACGGTCAACAGTGCATCGAAGAAGATAAATCACCAGATGTCGCCTCCGCATAAAAAAGGGTGAGGTTCAGCCTCGCTTTTCAGTCCCCTGTTCCGAAGACGGAACAGGGGACTTTTGTTGCTTGGGAGCGTGGAGTCTTCCCGAAGTCCATTGGAAGTAGAAGTTCCCAAATCCAACTATTTGCACTTTACGGTGTTGGCAGGCGGTAGCAATAGGCGGTGTAACGGAATTCGCTCCACGCAAGAGGACGCAACGGAGCGCCTAGAAAGAGAGGTCGCGAAACTGGCATATACCGGACCTGAACCCGGATGGCGGCGCGATGTTGCGTAAGGGCGCGGGGAAGCAGAAACTCGTCGTCACGAAATCGGCGATTTGAGGACTGAATGATATGCTGCGTCGCGCCGAGTTCGGCGCGGGGATTTGAGTAGACACAGGTGTTGGAGCCAGCCAGATACCAGATCCCCGCCTTTTTCCACTGGGGTGTATGGCTGGCCGCTCCAGCAAGACTGGTCGCCTCTACATCTGCGATGTAGATTTCTGCCCGCTGGTCAGGGTAACCATAGTCCAACTTACGACGCAGCAATACGCCGAGGTTGCCTGCATCCAGATGCAAGATGAATTCGGAAATGCCTGTCATCGTGCGTCCTGTGTCGGTTTGGGCCGGATAGATCTCTTGGCCATGCAACGTGTCGACGCCCCATTCGTAGCGAGACCGGAGGCTGTATGGGGCGGAAGCAGTAGGAGAACGGTAGCTATGCTCCCGCTCGCTCACTTCATCGCCAACATGCAGAGTGTCTGTCTGGACGAGGGAGGGCTGATGAGCGCCGTACCAGTAGGTGACGGTCTCGTAGTGTTCCTGCGATTCGTTCGTGCCGCCGTGTTCCAACTGGATCACGGCATTTTTGCCGAAGGGCATCAGGTCCGCCAGCAGGAACCGATAAGCCGACTCGATCTTGTCCTCCGCATTGCGGGCATGGGCCAAATCGGGCGCGCCAGTGGGATGACCGGCCAAGGGCAGCGTCATGTTCACCCCGCCCCAATAGTCTCCTCCGCCGCCCCACTCTTCGGTGCCCGTGCCGTATGCCTGCGGCGTCTGGCTGTCGTCGAAGAAAAAGCGCGGATCGCCCTCCAGTGTTCCGAGAATGGCGTTATGCGAAAAGATAAAGGAGGTGCCGACCAGATGCCCCGACCAGTCGCCTCCGCCCTCCGTCACGCGCGTATCGAGCAGAACCAGGTCTTTGCCCAGCGTTGGGCGCGGATGGTCTCGGTAAGTAGCGTGGAAGTATCCAACCGACTCCGGCCGGGCATTCAGAGGCTCCACGCGGAGGCTCCACTGGACATCCGTGAGACTCTGATTCTCTGAACCAAGAATTTCGATATGCGCCGAACGAAAAAACGGCATGGGGAAGTAGCAGGCTAGATGCACTCGGGTGCGATCGAAACGAATGTTCATTGGGAAGCTCTTCACCAGAAATTCCCGATCATCCCTGTTGTAGAGGGTGCCTGAACCGAAAAAGAGAGCAACGGGCGCATCGACTGACGGCACTTTTGAGCCGTCATCCCATGTAATGCGCAGGCGAGCGCGGCCCAATTCTATAGCCTGCTCACGTGAGATTGAGAGCTCCAGAGCGCGCAGCATTGCGGGGCCTGCCACAAGAGCCAGGGACTTCACGCCATTGCGAGGTACCGTCACCGAGCCGCTCAAGCTGCGAACACGGCGCTTCTTGCCCTCTGCCGTGCCGGGTTGCGGGGCGATGTCCGAGCCCGAGCGGTTCAGCAGTGCGACTACGTCAGCGGCAGGAATCATGTTCGCATGCCAGGCGCGCGGGGGCTGTGAGAGATGAGCTCCGGGCAGAAACTGGTGGTAGATATAGTAGCCAGTGCCGTAGTGAGTACGAGTGTAAGCCATCTGAAATGAGCGCGTGAAGCCCACTGGCACCCACGACAGATCAGCGCCCTTCGTGTCGGCCCAGGTCCAGGCGAGCGGCTCCGGGAAGGCTGCTGCTGGCAGAAAGGTCGAATGGGTGACAGGCTTATCCGGTGTGGCAGTGCTGCTCTCCTGAACCACGTTGTCCTGACCATCCACGACATAGTGCCACGGACTGCCGTGCCAGTGGTTGGTGCGAACGAAATAGAGAACTCCCGGCCCCTCGACATCCAGGCTAACGTTGAAATCGTCGGTCTTCTGGTAGAGGAAGTGGCTGGCGTCTGCGCCTTCGTTTCCGCCTGTCCTGTCGTACGTACTGCGCATATAGGCTCGCGCCCCTATGCGCTGATACGGCCATCGTTCCCACTGTCGGTACGCGTCGAGGCCAACAGGAATAGTGGGCGGTTGCTGCGCGAGCAGACCTATCGGCATACTCAGGAGCAGCAACACCAGAAGCAATTTAAGCCCCATCGCACCCTCATTTCCTGCCTCCAGGCCGTTGATAGCTACTTTGTTCCGTCCGCGTTGCTTCAATTCCTGCGGTCACTTGTTGATTCGCAGAGGAGACAGGCAACAGCGATGGAAATGTATACTGGTCAGGTCATTGCAGAAGGTGAGCAAGATTCAGGCGGAGAAAGCTGATGAGGTAGAGGCCGACATAGAGAATAATGCCGAGACGCAGTGCGGAGCGGACGAACGGCTCGTTGTGCCGACGCGCCCACTCCGCGAGGGTAAGGGGGCCACCGAGCATCAGAGCCTTGAACAGGATGAAGCCGATTGGCCCGAATGCGTGGAGGATCGCGCCAAAGAGAGGGTTCGCCTCGCCCGCCTGACCGGTCGCCAGTAGGTAGACTGTCGTCAGCAAGTCGATCAGGCCGACGGCCATGAGCAGTGTGGTTTCAGACAGAACATAACGAGAGGACGCGCCATGTAGCGCGTACTGCTTTTCTTCGACCGGCGGATTGCAAGGCTGATTCTGGGCCATATGCGAACCTTTTGAGCCATTCAGCTGCCTGGTTGGGCTTTCGCTCACAGCCTCGACAAGGTATATCAATCTACTTGACGGCTAGCGGGATTCCTATCGTAATGCGGTCGTTGAAGGATATGGGAGATGCCGACGCAACATAGCCTGCTGGCGGCTCTTCCCAGCGATCGTCGGACTTGATGAGGGCGATCAACTCCTCGACGCCTCGCTCTTGAGGAAGGCCGCTTTTGACCTCTTCATGGCCGCGATAGAGCGAGATTTTGCCTCCTGCTTTGCCGACATAGCCGTAGTCGGCGTCTGCCATTTCGCCGGGGCCGTTCACGATGCAGCCCATGACGGCGACGTTCAGTCCCGCCAAATGTCCCGTCGCCGATTTCACTTGCGCGAGCACGGTCGGCAGGTCGAATTTTGTGCGCCCGCAGGAGGGGCAGGCGATGAACTCCGTCTTGGTACGGCGCAGGCCGAGCGCCTGCAGGATGTCGTAGCAGACGGGAAGCTCGTTGATCGGGTCCTCTGAGAGCGAAACTCGGATGGTGTCGCCGATGCCCTCCGCGAGCAGGGTTCCGATCCCCGTTGTGCTCTTGATGCGAGCGTACTGCCCGTCGCCCGCCTCCGTGACGCCGAGGTGGAGCGGGTAGTCCATGCCTAGCTCGGCCATTCGGTGAGCTATAAGGCGATTGGCCTGGAGCATTACGGCGACGCGGGACGCCTTCAGGGAGATGACGATGTCGCGGAAGTCGTGCCGTTCACAGATCTGAATGTATTCGATGGCGCTCTGCACCATGCCCTCGGGAGTGTCGCCGTACATGACGGTCAGCCGCTCCGCGAGCGAGCCGTGGTTGACCCCAATGCGCATGGCGCAGCCGTGCCGCTTGCAGGCTTCGATGACGGGCAGCAGCTCCGACTCAATAGCGGCCTGCTCCTCCTGAACCTCGATCTCTGAGTAGTCGATGGTACGCTGAACGCGCTTTCGAAAGACGAACAGCCCGGGGTTGATGCGGATCTTGTCTACGTATTTTGCCACTTCAACGGCGATGTCGCTGCCCTGATGGTGCACGTCGGCGACCAGCGGCACATCCCGATACTGCCTTTTCAACTCCGACTTGATCTCGGCGAGGCAGCGTGCCTCAGCCAGATTGGGAGTCGTCACACGCACGATTTCTGAGCCGGCTTTATGCATTGCGATGATCTGCGCCACCGCGGCGGGCACGTTGTGCGTCTCCTCGGTTATCATGGACTGCACGACGATGGGATTACCGCCGCCGATCACGATATTGCCTACGCGAACGGCGCGAGTAAGGCGGCGGCTATAGGAAACATCCGGTAAGGACATGGAACTTTCACTCCTGAATTGGCGAAAACGCTGCGTTGCAGACTGATGCTACATTATAGCATACGGATCACAGAGGTGATTTTTATCACACTCCACACGATTTCCCTCTCTTTACGATCTAATTGCTAACTTGCTCTGCTATATTGCTGCCTTGCTCTGCTATAATGAAAAGGAAGCTGGCATGTGCCCCGATGTTGCTGCTATTTCCGTCCGCTGTGAGACGGCGTTGATTCAATGCATTTCGTCAGAAAGGCAACGTCATGCGTATGCGGCACGGATTGTGGATCGCTCTGTTCACCCTTCTCCTCTTTTCTAAGGTTGCGCAGGCGCAGAATGTTCCTGTGGGCAGTTCGGACTGGTTTTTCAGCCCGTACAACTGGAATGTGCTGGGCGCCTCGGAGGCCGTCGCAAACGAGCCTGGCGCCTACTTCTCTATTCGCTTCGCAGGCAGCGGCAGCGTCGTCTTAAATCTGGATACAGTCGGCATGCTGGCGGCGGGAGATAAGACCACCCTGGTGGTGCAGTGGCGGATAGACTCCACAGTCTTCGCGCCCCATGTCCTCGCCCTCTCCGAATCGCGGCTGACGCTGGCTACCGGCCTTTCAAATGGGGCGCACACGCTTCAGTTCTCTTTCGTCTCCTCTGACTATCATCAGGATCGCTGGGCGCGAACGACCAATGCGATGGGCGGCTTGCCTGCCCCGGCTCAGTCGCTGCGCGTCACAGGATTGACCCTCGACGCGGGCGGCACCACGCTTCCTCCGAACTCGCTCCGTCCACGGCGTCTTCTCGTCTATGGGGACAGTATCACCGAGGGGGCGGTCATCAAACCCGCCAACGATGCCACGCAAACTTATGCCATCGCACTCGCGCAACTCCTGAATGCAGAATACGGAATCGTTGGGAATGCAGGACAGGGCTGGACAGCCTCCAATGCGCCCGCGAGCGGCGTTCCCATTTTCCGCGATGCCTTCTCGCAGCAGTTCAGCCTCGGCCCACGCTTCCCGTTGCTGAACGGCGCTCCGGCCCCAGATTACGTTGTCGTGAACATGGGCACCAACGATGCCATCTTCGGCGACGTCTTCAATCCGGCGCGACCTAATTTGGTGACGGAGTATGCCCTGGCCTGGCTGCTTCAGATGCGAGCGTATCTCCCGGCCAGCCAGGTGTTTATTGTCGTGCCGTTCGGCGGCTTCTACGCCGAGGCCCTCCAGTCCGCCTATACTCAGTATGCGATCGCCCGCCCGATGGATGCCGCCGTGCATTTCATCAACCTTGGGTCCACGGCGCAGACGGGCATCACCGCGCTGTCTCCGGGCGGCACGGCGCAGTCCTTCGATGGCATTCACCCCAATGCGATCACCCACTTTGCTCTTGGCTGCCAGCTCACCGCCGCGATTCAGACATCCCTCGGCCGGAACGACGTGAATGGGGACGGAAAATCCGACCTCATTCTGCAGAACATGGCGTCGAATCAGATCGCTGCATGGTTCCAAAACGGGGCAATGGTCCAGGGAGGTGCGTTCGTCTCTCCCGTTCCGGACAGCGACTATCAAGTGGTAGGAAGCGCCGATTTCAACGGGGATGGCAAGCCTGATTTCGTCTTCCAAAGCAGGCGGACGGGACAGGTAGCTCTATGGTACATGAACGGCACTACGTTTACGGGAGGTGAGCTGCTCTCGCTGACGCCGCTGAGAGACTACAAGGTCGTCAGCATAGGGGACTTCAACGGGGACGGCAAGCCCGACATCGTTTTTCAGAATCAAACGACGAACCAGATCGTCATCTGGTACATGGACGGCGCGAAGGTGACGGGTGCGGCCACTTTGGATCAGACGCCTGCCTCGGGATATAAGCTTGTCGGGAGTGGGGATTTCAACCGCGACAGCCAGACCGATCTGGTCTTCCAGAACGTTTCGTCCGGGGCAATTGTCCTCTGGTACTTGAATGGAGCGCGATTCGCAGGGGGCGCGCAGATCACCGCGACTCCTCCTGCGGGGTATTGGGTGGAGGCCGTGGCGGATTTCGACGGGGACGGTCGTCCCGACCTGGCGATGCGGAACGCAGGGGGCTCGATGCTGCTCTGGCATCTGGACAACTCCAGAGTCTATTCGACGGAGACAATCTCTCTTCGCCTCGACACCTCCTATCGCATCGTCGGCCCACGCTGAGAGCACCGCCATGGATGTGATCGCGCGGGTCAATCCCGAGCGCTGGCAAGACTTTCCGTCTGGAGAAGCCAATGGACTGAAGCCCTCTGTAGGAGCCTACGGCCGGGTGAACGCCTGCGCGGGCACATGACCTCACCATGCAAAAGAGGAGCCGGAAACCCGGCCCCGCATCGGACGCACGAACATCCTCAAGCCCTGATGCGCGAGCTGTGCCATTGCCGCTTCCCGGAAATGGCCAGCTCGCGCATCAGGGCTTGCCTCCCTTCAGCGCAGCGGCCTTCTTCATCCTCTGCTCCCGCCCTACGATCGACCAATGCGCCACTTCCTCACCGTTTTTTGCGCTCCTGAAGAGCTCCGAGCCGGGCACTGATGCCTGCTTCGCCGCCTGGAAAGCTTTCAGAGCCGCGTCGTACTTCTTGTCTTTCTGAAGCCAAAGGCCGTATTGATACTGGATATTCGCGTTGCTCGGCAGCAGGGCGGCGGCCTGACGAAGATGCTTTCCGTTCTCCTCCTCCGAACTCTGGCGAAAGTGATGGGGCATGGATCCCACCATCAGATGCGCCATTGCCATGAGCGAGTCGTATTGCTCGCGGTCGGCCCGAAAATGCACGTTCCACTCGTCCGGGAGATACTTGGCGATCTCCTGCGGGGTGATGTTGTACTCCCAGTAGCCGTTGGAATAGCCCTCGTTCCTCCGCTGTATGGCGGGGTCGTTTTTCATGTTCGTCTGGTTGACTGACCCCTCCCTGGC
>JANXLO010000079.1 GCA_025355115.1 Chthonomonadaceae bacterium | reverse complement strand
GCCCGCACTATCTGCCCCTACCGCGTCTCGCCCGCTACATCCGCGACTGCAACGGCACCCCGCCGACGCTCGCCACTGTGCTCACCGACGTCTATCCCCACAGGCTCTGGCTCGGCGGACATCCCGACCTTCTGTTCGTCCCGACGGACTATTCACGGCAGGTGCTGGAGCGACGCCGGCCCGATCTGGTGGGCCGAGCGACCGCGACGGGCATTCCAATCGACCCGCTATTTGGAGTGCAGGAGTCGGAGTGCGAGGCGCGCATTAGGCTCGGCCTCGACCCGGAGTTGCCAACGCTTCTCGTGACTTCCGGAGGCATCGGCGGCGGGCCACTGCTCGAAGTGACCGAGGCGCTGGCGGCACTGGATCGGCCCTGTCAAATCGTAATAGTCTGCGGCCGCAACGAGGGCGCGTACCGACTGCTCTGCCGCTCACTGGAGGAGATCTCCCCCAGGACGAAAGTGCAGTTCGTGCCTAAGGGACTGGTGACCCGCGAGGACATGGCTGGCCTGATGCGGGCCTCTGACCTGCTCATCGGCAAGCCTGGCGGCGCGACCTTCTCCGAGGCTCTCGCGAGCGGGATGCCCATGCTGATCTACTCCCCGCTCCTGATACCAGGGCAGGAGGAGAGCAACGCCGACTATCTGATGGAGAGCGGCGCGGCGATTCGCGCCGAAGCGCCGGACGAGCTTACCACCCGCGCTGGCGCACTTCTCGATTCCCCTCGCGAACTGGAGCGCATGCGCTGCAACGCACTTCGAATCGGCACTCCGAACTCCGCTCGCAGCATAGTCAAGCTACTGCTGGAGCACAGCGCCTCGAAGGCCGCCAGTGAAGCGAGCTGTCCACACAAATGAAGCTTCGTGTTCAGCCCAGGGTCTCGAGGTAGCTCAGCACTGCGGAGGCCTCTCCTCCGCCCTGTCTTGCGTGGACGATGAGCGGGATGCCGTGCGGGCCTGGCCCGGTCTGTGCTTCGGGCTGCGCTGCAATGATCGCCAGAACGACCTCCAATTTGCCGAGCATGGCTGCCGCGAAGATGTCCATTCTTGCCCCGCGCTCCAGAAGCCAGAGCGCAATGTCCCTCCGCCCCATATGAGAGGCAGCGCCAAGCGCCGTCTCCCAATCTCCGTTGCCCCAGTCCCATGCGGCGTTGAGGAGCGACGGCTCCTGCGCCATCAACTCTCGGACGGACTCAAAATCTCCATGCGCCTTGCCCACGAACTCCTGCACCCGCTCTGGCGCCAGGGGCTGTTTTTCGCTCAATGTCTTCTCCTTCGTTATCGAGGAAATGCGAGTGGAATCGATAGGTAAGGGCGTGGCCAGTTCTAGTGCCACATAACGACGCCAAGACCCTTCAGACGATGACTTCAGCCGGTGTCCGGCGCGTAGTAGTAGGCGGCTTCCTGGACATCTACACGGCTTTTTTCGGTCAAGCGGCGAGGAGTGGAAAGCTTCTGAATGAACTTCTCGTCCGCCAGCCATTCGCAGAGTGCGTCCGCGCCGTCTATGTTCATCTGATTGCTGAAATGGTGGCTGATCTCCGTGGCGGAGCGAATTCCACCCGACTCTGCGAGAAACGCGAAGAGGGGCCGAAACAGAATGGGCGCACGCTCGCGGAGATAGTCGTTGAACGTTTTGAGCGCGGAATCCAGAAGCTCAGGCGTTTTTTCGGAGCTAATCAGATCGGTGTAGAGCACTTTGAACAGCTCAGGATTGTGCCTTAAAGCCTGCTTCACGACTTCACGCCCCGTCACTTCGCCGTTAAGAATCGTCTCGATGCTCGCCAGACTGTCCAGGGACTTCATCAGCCAGAGGAAACAGTAGTCAGTGTCCTGCCGGACGCGCAGCCACTTCTCGGCCTTGACGAGACTGGGCAACAGGTAGAGCGCTGAACGAAGCAGCTGCACTTCGCGGTCATGAGTCCCCACGCGATTTCGATCTGCGAACAGCTCCGCGAAAGTCTCATCTCTGCTAAAGAGGATGCGGCCCTTCATGAGCATCGAGTGCAGGAAGGAGCTCTGCGTTGCGCCCTCCAGCATTCTCTTGAATCCGCTGCGGGTGTTCAGATAGACGTGGATGTTGATGTCGTCCTCAACCAGGCAGAAGGCATCGCACTTCAAGCGGCCTTCCTGCGTGATGAGCATCAGGTCGATGTCCGACTTCTCCCACACAACGTCGTGCGAGAGGCTCCCAAGCAGGACGGCGGCCACGATAGTATGGTCTTGCTTAACCTGCGCCATCAGCGATTCCACGGCCGCCTCGTAGCGATGGCGGACGTCGGTTAAATCTTCCATGCTCCTGCCTCTATTCCTGCTTCCGCCGAGCTTCCTCTGCGGCGATGAGAGCCTCGACGTTGAAGCCAAGCACCGTCAGCCCGGTGATGTCGGCGTCCTCGATGATGACATTGGTGAAATTCACATCGCGAAATGCAACGCCGGACAGATCGGC
>JANXLO010000036.1 GCA_025355115.1 Chthonomonadaceae bacterium | reverse complement strand
CTCCGTTGGGAGGACAAGGATCCCCAGCGCACGCTTCGCAAGGCCGATCAACTTCCCGCATCCGCAACATCAAATGTACGCGAGCGGGCGCAATGAGCGATTTGTCGGGCCGCGCGCCGCTCTCCTCCCGCTGGATCCTCGATTTCGAGAAGCAGACCCAACGGCGCAAGCATATCCTGCTCTACGGCAACATTCACGATCAGTTTCTGTGGCGCGGCAGTTACTTGACCGCCCATGAGTTCTTCGGCGCGTACTTCGCCGGGCTTAACTTCGACCTCATTGTGCGCTACGATCCGGTGGACGGTTTCGCGTTCGTGGACGATATGGCGAAGCCCCGCAGCCGCCCCAACCCCGATCAGCCTCTGCCTCCCGGAATGCGACAGCGGTTCGAAGAGTCGGTCAAGCGCGGCATCGTCGAACGCAATCCCGGTCTCTCCGGACGCGCTCCTACCGCGAGCGAGCCCTCGACCACTCTTACAGACCCGATGTCCCCTCCGCCCCGACAGAGTCCAGGCGGTGGTAGCGGAATGCTCGCCACCCGCCATGCCTCGCCTGAGGACGCGTTCGGCAACCTGCGGATCGTCATGGGGCAGGATAGAATGTCGGCGGTCGCGCTCGTGGATCTCGCCGATATGCTCACAATGGATGCGGGCCGATACGCGGCTGACGAGCGCCGACTGCTAATGCTGCTGAAGAAGGTGACTCTGGAAGCGAGCGTGATTCGGCATGGCCCGCTCATCGGCTACCGTAACACGCTCATCGTCACGGCTGGCGATCTGCGCCGTGTGCCGGAGTGGTTCTATCACGACAATCCGTTCGTCGCTCTGGTGCAGGCATCGCGTCCCAATCGTGAGGAGCGCAGGCAGTTCGCCATCAATTTTCTCCAGCCCGGAGCGGCGTCAGGAGGCTTTTTCGGCGGCGACTGCCTCGTGACGGAGCGGGAGGAGGGCAAACCTCTGTCGGAGCTTGAACAGGCTGCCGAAGAGTTTTCCGATCTGACGGAAGGCGTCCAGGCGATGGATCTGGAGGCGTTGCGTCACACCTCCTGGAAGGAGCGCATCCCCGTCAGAGTCCACGAGATGTGGCGTCTGACCGACTACTTTAAATTCGGCCAGCGCGACGATCCCTGGGAGCAGCTGAAGCCTGAGCGAGTCCGGCGTGCGCGTGAGGAGCTGTCGAGGACGGTCATTGGGCAGCCTGTCGCTATCAACGCCGTGACGACTATGCTCACCGCCGCCCGCGTCGGCCTGACGCTCTCAGGCGATGCCAGCGGGCGCACCGGCAAGCCCAAGGGCGTCTTCTTTTTCGTCGGGCCGACGGGTGTC
>JANXLO010000013.1 GCA_025355115.1 Chthonomonadaceae bacterium | reverse complement strand
CGACGAGTATGTGACGGCGGAGGTAGAGGGCTATAAAGTCCATCCCGAACTAGGTCTGAAGCACATCGCCGACTCCCTTCGCACAGTTTTCACCGACTGATAGAAGTTCTCACTGACTGCGGCAAGACGAGCATTTTTTATCCGAATGCCGTTAGTTTTTCAAGTCGAGTGTTTTCAACACCCCGCGCTCCTTGCATCTTGACAACAGGGGTCTCAACCTCTGACATGAGACGTAGCGGAAGTCAACGTGAAATGGTCATTAAATAGTCAGCCCCCTTTCCCGATGCGGTTTAGCAGCGGGAAAGGGGGCAGGCGTGATTAGGGAGGAGGAGGCGGGGCGGTGAACTTCTGAGGCTTTTCAGCGGTGATGTTGGGATTGGAGTTGGCGGTCGCTCCCGGCTTAGCGGCGTCCGTCTCTTCCTTGCTTCCGCAGCCCCATAGGATCGAGAGCATCGCCAGAGCGAGAACTACGGCGATGCGGCATTTAGCTTTCTTCACGTGATCCTCCTTCTACTGATTGCTGACAAAATCCCAATCCGGTCGGAAATAGACGCTGTGGCAGCCGTCGAACCAACGGCCGCCGGGCAGTCCTGCTGCAGTGTACTGGCTATAAGGATCAATGAAGGGATTGGTGTTTGCGCCGGGCGCACTGCCGAGCTTCTTCCACTTTGCGTGGCCGTCCGTATAGGTGAAGATCATCCCCGCGCTATGCACGGCCGCAGTGTCGAGAAAGCCAAACCATCCGCTTCTGCCGCCGTTGCCAGCCTGACAGACGCCAGTGTTGGGATCATATGGCTTGTAGCTGCAGGCGTCACCGGTAGGACAACGCAGGAATGGATTTGGAGCCTGAAAGCCTTTGACTGAGCCTTTTCCAAATCCCTCATGCATTAGCGGAAGCTGTGCCGGCACCGTGATCCCAGCCTGAGAATAGGCCATGAGGAGGCCATTGTAGGTGAGCGAGAAGGTGCCAGGACGGTTGGTTCCGCTTGCGCCCGCTACCGCTCCGAGATCGAGGAGTTTCGTAGAGGAAGGGCATACGCCCACCTGCTGGTTCTTGATATAAGGCTGGATCGAGTTCCCCCAATAGGCGCCAAAAACACTCTGTGAGGCGGCGCTGGTCGACCTCCAATCCTGCGGCGTGTCCCCCACAAATGGCCCCCAACTAGTTGCGCTTCCTGATCCCCACCACGACCCCGCATTCCATCCGAAAGCCAGAGGGAACGTCTCGTCGTAGTCCTGAATGTACATCAGGGTTCCGGTCACGAGCTGTTTGCAGTTGGAGAGGCAGGATGTCTGGCGGGCCTTCTCCCGTGCCTGCGCGAAGACAGGGAAGAGAATAGCGGCAAGAATGGCGATGATGGCGATGACGACGAGCAGCTCGATGAGCGTGAAGCCTGCTCTGCGTTGTGTTCGCATGAGAAAAACCTCCTATTCCGCCAATATACGGCGGGCATGCAGTTGAAGATTGGCACAGACTACTCAGGCTGCATGGAGTGGCCCACTCCAAGCGAGCATGAAGGCATGTGCCTCCTCCAGTGTAACTCAATTGCCCCGAGCCCACTTCTCGTAAATCGCCTTTTTATGGCGATGCTAGCAACTCGCCACAGACATAAAAATTTGGGGCCGTTTCCGACCCCAGGGAGGGTTCCATTACTCACGTTCTCTTTTGGGAACGCACATCGTCAAAGGGAAGCCACACCTCCTGTGCGGCATGTAAACAGTATAGAGTGATTGAGAAAAAAAGGCTTCTTGAAAATTGCCAAGATACGCAAGCTAATCGGCGAGAATCCGAGCCCGATGCATGGCAGGCATCATCCTCAGTTTCGTTCCGCCGCTCAATGCGCCTTTGGAAGAGAGAAAACGCCTCTGAATATCGTTCTGGGTGAGAGACGCGGGCAGAGTGTACTCCTCGGCGATGGAGCGGTAGATTTCGGATTTCCGCTCGCTATTCAGATGGCTTATCCGGTCCATAATGCGCACCCAGTCTGGTTCAATGCCGAGCTGACGGGCTATACGAGCGCGCTTGGCCTCATTATGCTCCTCCAAATAGCGTGACAACACCTCGTAGACTCTTTCCCGGCTGGCGTCCTCAGGCAGAGCCAGCATCCCATTGACGGTCCGAAGCGCATCTCGATAATCTACTCGCTCCTTGTTCACCCTCTGAAGCCCATATGCGACTACTATGCCGACGCCGATCATTATCACAGTTGCCAGCAGCCATCCGTGGGGCGGCGATGGATGGTCTCCAGGTGCATTGAAAGTCTCCAAATTGCTCTTGCTTCCTTCGGGAAATCCTTGCGAGTCCTGGTCAGTGCCCGCAGTCGAATCAATACTCTACGTCAGTCTTCTCATCGTTGGGAGCGAGGGAGTGACCGGCTGTGAGGCTGCCTCCCGATTCGTGCCTGCGCAGT
>JANXLO010000009.1 GCA_025355115.1 Chthonomonadaceae bacterium | reverse complement strand
TCACGATCATCACGTCCTCGCCGTCCGGCCGCCCTGCCGCTCCGCCTTCCCCTGCGCCAACCCAGGAAGGGCCACAATACATAGAGCTCCCGAGAATAGGACAGAAAATAGCCTGTGTGTCATTCGTTTTTGCATAGAGTGTCCTCCTGTAGTGATTATACGGCACTTTGCTTAAAAACCGATTAAAGTAGACTGCGTCGCCTTTACCTGGTTGGTCGGAATAAGTTGACGCATTCTGCCTCATAATCTGACATCTGTCAGTGCGAACGCGGTATACTTGATTCGGAGTGTGCGACCGCCTCCCTAATTACCAATTCAGAGAAAATACTCTGAACGCGTGGATCCTGACTCAAACTTTATGACCATGACGAGACGTTTCAAAACTCCCCGCGAACTACCTACCCTGCTGGTGCTAATCGTTGCCTGCACTCTGCTGGCAGTCTTCTTCCCTTTCTTTCGCAACTCCTCCAACCTGACCACATTAGGCAAAGATGCGGCCATCATTGGCATCATGGCCTGCGGAGAGGCGCTTGTCATTATTGGCGGCGGCCTCGACCTCTCAATCGCGTCTATTCTCGCCCTGTCGAGTTGTGCGGCAGCTGGCGGAATGGCGGCTGGATGGCCCTGGCCCGTCGCGGCGGCAGCCGGGCTTCTGGCGGCATCACTGGCAGGACTGCTCAACGGCGCGCTGATCACGTACCGCCGCCTGCCCCCTATTCTCACGACGCTCGCAACTCTGCTGCTCTTTCGCTACGGGACGAGCATCGCAACCCATGCCCACAACTACGGGCCTTTTCCTGATGCGTTCAACCTGCTCGCCAAGGATTGGAGCCCGCTGCTGATGCTGCTAGCGGTAGTGCTGGCGCTCACTCTGCTCGTGACGCTGACGCCGTTCGGACGCTGGCTGACCGCCATTGGAGGCAGCGAACAGGCGGCACGACTGTCCGGCGTTCCCACTGACAGGGTCAAACGCACTGCCTACGTGCTTTCAGGGCTCTGCGCAGGACTGGCAGGATTGATCGCAATGGCTTACAACAACAATACGCAGTCCAACGTAGCGACCGGGTATGAGTTGAGTACAATCGCAGCCTGCGTCGTGGGCGGAGTGGCGATCACCGGCGGGGAGGGGACAATACCCGGCGTGCTGTTAGGGGCGTTCCTGATCGAACTGGTGCAGGACGCCCTTGTGCTCACCAGCCGTCCCCCCGAGCAGCACGGCCTTTTCACTGGCGCAGTCGTGCTCGCAGCGGCGATCCTCGAACGCTGGCGAAAGAATAGTCAGAGCCGTAAAGCACGCGTGCAATTATGAATATGCCGGTATCAATACCAACTTCGAACAGATCTCGCCGGGCTCTGCCGGTGGAGTTCGGAGTCGGCATCGTCCTTGTGGCGAGCATCCTTTTTTTCGCCTCACAGCGACATGAGTTTCACTCCTCCGAAAACATTCGACTTCTGATGAAGCAGTCCTCTGAGCTTGCAGTCATCGCGGCGGGGATGACCCTTGTGATCGCGACTGGCGGCATCGACGTTTCAGTTGGATCGGTAGTAGGGCTGAGCGGAATGGTGCTTGCACTAGTAGCGACTCGAACTCATGGAAACCTGCTTCTCGCCAGTCTCGCCGCTCTTGCGACGGGCGCGGGATGCGGGCTGTTCAATGGCCTTATGATCGCCCGCGCTAAGCTGCCGCCCATCATCGTGACACTGGCTACCTTCGCCGCGGCTCGAGCTGCCGTTCAACTCTTCAACAACGGCGGGGGCATATCCGGCCTCCCGCCCGCGCTGCAGGAGGCATTCGACCGCACTAATATCCTGAGCCTGCCCGTACTGTTCTGGATAGGGCTGCTCACGCTGGCGACATGCTGGGTGATACTGCGCAGGACAAAATTCGGTCGTGAGCTTCTTGCCCTTGGCGGTAACCGCACTGCCTCTCGGCTGGCAGGCGTCCGAACAGAGCGCATCGAGATTATGGCTTACCTCATCTGCGGGCTGCTCGCCGGCCTCGCGGCGATCATCGTCACTGCACGAGCAGCATCCGCGGAACCCAATGCAGGCCTCTATTTCGAGCTGCTCGCCATCACCGCTGTTGTTCTGGGCGGTACCACGATCACGGGCGGTCAGGCAACGCTTGTAGGAACTGGCCTTGGCGTCCTCACCATCAATGTGCTCGTCAGCGGCGGCAGGCTATACGGTCAGGAGGATCAGGTGGCTCGTTTCCTTGTCGGTATCGCTCTGCTTCTCGCAGTGGAAGTGCAGCGCGCTCGCAAAGCCCCCTCTTGATTCCTAAGCGTTCGCCTGCCCCTCGTTGAGAGCAACGGCCATATCGGGAGGCTTTGAGATCACGCCATCTCCCTACTCAATTGGGACAGTGCGGGAGGAGAAATCGTAGCCGCCTATCGTCGGGTCGTTGGAGAGAAGCACGAAATCGGCGCGCGCGTCCTGTCCGGCCTGCGGGCGCAGTGTGAGAGTATGTCGGCCTTTTGTAAGAGTGACGAGTCCCGCCAGCAGCGTTTGCCCTGCCTTCGCGTTGACAGGCGACACTAGCTGGTCATCCAGCAGAATATCAACTGGTGTGAGTTTACCTGCGCGCGCAGCACGGACGAAGAGCGTGTACTGGCCAGCGACATCCACTGAGAGGCGCGTGGAGATAGATTTGCCCTTCGGGATAATGATGCATGAGGGGCCGACACCTGGACTACATGTCGGGTCGGCGGTCGGCTTCAAATCGCCCAGGTCTTTAAAATCCTCGCACTCGAACAGCAACTCCTGAGGCGGCGCGACAAAATAGATGGCCGCTATGCTGTGAGGATCAAGTGACAGCGTCCAGCTGTTTTCGGTGGGGGTCTCCACTTCGCCTTTCCAGGCTGTGAAGGCCTGCGGAGATATTTTGACCGTCTTGACTACTTTCTCATTCCGTGAGTTGTAGTAGAGAATTTTGTCTTTGAACAGTGTGGAGTATACGCCGTCATCGGTCTCATCGGCGGAGAGCGCATCCCGGTGATTCGGGTCGATGCTGCTCAAGTGATAGACGGCGCGCCTGATCACCTCGAAATAGCCGTAGAGCAGCTTGCGAGTAGCTGGAAAGTAGATCGTAAGCCCCTTTCCCGCCTGCCTTGCCCAGCTTTTGCTCAGAAGACCGATGTTCAGCTCACGCCGGATGGTTCCGGGCAGCGGCGGCGCGACCGCCTCCGGTGTCCCGCTCTCGACCATCTGCACGGACTGAACCAGAACTCCCAGGGCAGGATGCGCCTCGGTGCTGCCAGGCAGCGGCATAGCAGCGCGAAGAGCCTCCGACTGGAACTTCAACAGGGCGAGCCCCTTGCCATTTAGTGTCTCGGAGGGGACGAGAAAACGGTACGTCACGTCGCCTGTTGAGCTCAACTCTCCCACCTGCGTGTCGTTGATGAACACGGAGTGCCTTAGGATGGAGGCCTCGGGAGGGACTGTGGCGCGGACAATCAGTGTGTAGCGACGGTCTGGTGAGACAGGCAGGTTCAACGACGCCTTTTCACGTGTCCAACGACGGGTCACTTTCTCCTCGGTTTGCGGCGGGTACCAGCCGTCCCCTCCCTCTGCGAGGTAGTCAGCGCTCTCCGGATCACCTACTTGAATTCGATACTGCGGAGGAACCGCTCCAATGTAGCGCTCGGTCAGACGAGCCGGAGCGAGCTCCTGAATGTAGCCGAGTAGGTCGGCTTTGTCGTACCAGGAAGTGCCGCCCTCAAAATTCGCGACCTTGCCAAAATCGTAACAGAGCAAAACTCCGCCATTCAGCACCCACGCCTTGATCTTATCCAGCGTTGCCTGATCTGCGAGAGTCCCTTCCCAGAGCACCAGCACTCTATATCTGCTCAGGCAGTCGTCCGATACCATCCGGTCATCCACGATGTCGAAATTGGCGAAATCCCTCACATAAGCGGCTGCCTGCGCGAACAGCGGAGCATAGGGCTGATCGGGATGCAGCTTCTGAGCCTGCGCCGGGTAGAACATGGCTACATCGACGATCGGCTTCTCGACCCGCATGAATCTTCCATAGCGATAGAAGATGTCGCGATCTGCGACGGCGTTGTTGGCCCAGTCGAAGTACCCCTTCGCGCCCTGGGAGACGGCTTCGAAAATACGTTCGGTCTCTTGCTCGGGCGTCAGGTTGCTCTGGCCTTCGGTCCAGAACGGGACATTATAGAAGCGGCTTGCGCTGCCAAGACGCCCCATCATCGTCGCTGCATTCCCGGCAAAAGGGTAGAGTCCGCCATGCGTGGAGCGGACTTCAGCATGATATTTCGCGGCGAGCTTGGGGAGGAGGCTGTTGTCGTTTCCACCACGGGGATTCTCATCTGAAAACCCGGCAGGGAGCATCAGCAGGGTGTTCGGAAAATGCTTTCGAGCAGCATCTAGGTTGAGCTCGACCGCACGGCCTACTCCGCTCTGATACCAGTCCACGAAGTCCAGCCACTCGTGAGGCGCCTCGCTGCGCGGCGCGGTGGGGAAATTGATGGCGTCGGGAGCTTTGAAGGCGCGTTTCCAGGCGATGTTCAAGGCTTCCAGAGAGCCATATTTCTGCATCATGACCGCGTGGAAATCCGCTTTCGCCTTCGGGTCGTTGCACCACCAGCCGAGATGGTCGTGATCGTTGCCGAAACGGCGTATCCAATCGTCGCGCTGTGCGGGTATC
>JANXLO010000755.1 GCA_025355115.1 Chthonomonadaceae bacterium | reverse complement strand
CTACGCCTGCAAATTGCTGATGCCGGACACCATGTCGCAGGAGCGCCGTATCCTGCTTCGTGCCCTTGGAGCGGAGCTGATTCTCACCCCTGGCGCGGAGGGCATGACGGGTGCCATTGGCCGCGCCGAGGAGCTGTCAGCCGCCGAACCAGGCAAATACTATATTCCCCAGCAGTTCAACAATCCCGCGAACCCTGAAATCCACCGCAAAACCACCGCTGAGGAGATTTGGCGCGACACCGACGGGCAGGCGGATATTCTCGTCGCGGGCGTCGGCACGGGCGGAACGATCACCGGCGTGGGCGAAGTGATGAAATCCCGTAAGCCCGGTTTTCGCGTAGTGGCGGTCGAGCCGGCGACATCCGCCGTTTTAAGCGGCCAGCCGCGCGGCGCGCATCCCATACAGGGGATTGGGGCGGGCTTCGTGCCGAACAACCTCAACACTCAGATCTACGACGAGGTCGTGACGGTCACCGCCCAGGACGCAATGGAGATGACACGCAGACTCGCGAAAGAGGAGGGCATCTTCGCGGGCATCTCCTCGGGCGCGGCGGTCTGGGTGGCGCTGCAAGTCGCAGCGCGACCTGAGAGCGACGGCAAGATGATCGTGGTCATCATACCCTCGACCGGTGAGCGCTATCTCTCCACTCCCACCTACTCCGTCTATGCGGACTAGCTCCTCCGCCTCTCAATCCGGGAACATTGCAGGCCGGCAGGCCGTCATTCTTGCGGACAGAGAATGACGTCGTCTGGTCTGGCACCTGCAAATGCTGCGGGCTCCGACGCGGAGGAGAGCGAATATGGCTTCGGAAACACCTGCGAGCGTCGAGGCGTCTGATGAAGGCCTGATCGCCGACCTCACCCCCACTCCCTTGCCAGGCGTGCCGCGGGTCATGTACGACATCGCTCCCGCCGCGATCTTCAAAATTCTCTTCACTGTTGCCGCCCTCTGGATGATCATTCACATCTTCCCCGTTTTGCTGCTCATCTCACTCTCACTAATGCTCGTGGCAACCTTCAATCCTTTCGTAGCCCGTCTGCAGAAGCGGCTGGGCCGACGATGGGCGCTGGTCGGCGTGGTCACATTGCTGGTGGTTTTCTTTCTCGGCACACTCGCTCTCCTGATTCCTCCAATCATCGTTCAGGGATACAACCTGCTTGCCCATGCTCCCGAGTATGGCGACAAGTTCCAGGCGTTGCTCCTGAAGCACGGCGCCCATGTCAATGTCAAGGACATCGTGGCACGAATCTCAAGCTCCGCAGGGAACTCGACTCCCCAGATCATGAAGATCCTCTCCAGCACACTTACCGTTCTGCTGAGCTTCGCCACGGTCGCCATCCTCACGATCTACCTGCTGATCGAAGGGCCGGAAGTGGGCAAGTCCATGATGCGGCTCCTGCCGCGCAAGGATCGACTTGGCGCCCGCAAACTGGTGATCGAGATCGGGAATCAGGTCGGCGGCTATATGCGTGGCCAGATCATCACCTCTGCTTTTGCGGGGACGTTTACGTTCATTCTGCTGTTCGCCCTGCGAGTGCCCGGCGCATTCTCGCTTGCCGCCCTCGCGGCGGTGGCCGACGCCATCCCTCTGATAGGGCTCCTGATCGCGCTCATGCCTGCCCTCCTGCTGACGCTGACCCTCTCTTCGACGAAGGCGACGATAGTACTGGTTGCCTACTTGGTCTATCATCAGCTAGAGAATCTGTTCATAGCTCCGCGAGTCTATGGCGGCGCGCTTGGCCTCTCCCTTACAGTGATCGTCGTAAGTCTGCTGATCGGCACGGAGCTGATGGGCATGATGGGCGCACTATTGGCGTTGCCCGTAGCCGCCGCGATCCCCTGCATTCTCGCCTACATCCGCGAGTGGCAGGAGCGACACAGTCCAGCGGAGACTGGGCCATCCATACCTTAGTTCAGTCTTAAAGCATGGAGCGCACCTTAGTCCAGCAGCCGTTGGGCTGCCTCGATGCCGCTGGCATACGCCTCATGCATCCTCCCGTTCCCTGGGCGTAGCGCATCGCCGCAGACCAGGACTTTCCGGCTGGCCTCAGTTGGATTGACTTCTGCAAAGTTGACGCATCCCATGGGCTGCGAGTAGCGCCACCGCTTTATCTGCTTCCACTCCGGCGTTGCATAGGCATTCCCAAAGATGCTCTTCAGTTCAGCCATCGTGACTGCAAAAATCTCTTCATCCGAAGTCTCATACTGATCGCGCGAGAAGTCTGGCCCCAGTTGAGCGATGAGAGCCGCAGCACCTACGGGGACTCGCTCAGGTGATTTAGCCTGCTCGAAGGCCAGCCAGAGGAGCGGGCGGGACCGGTCTGCCGCGAGCAGCGCGTAGGCGGGGGCGACCGGAGCCGGGGCTGCATAGCCGAGCAGAACCGAAAGACAGGCGGTGAAGGAGACTCTTCTCAACGCCTCGACGCGCCTTGCTGTCCCCTCCCTGTCGAGCAGATGACTGGCCTCAAGCAGATCGGCTGCCTGCGGCGCGGGCGCGGATACTATAACCGCATCGGCGCGGCACAACTCATGGCCTTCGTCATCCAGTAGTTCAAGCCCCGCTCCGTTTTCCTCGATGCTGCCTACTCGGACGTTAAGCCGCAATTCAGAAAGCTCCGGCGGAAGGGCAGCCAGCAGCAGTTTCGGCAGCGTCGTCATGCCGTTTCGATAGCAGAATTTGCGCTCGCCTGCATATTTTGGGTCGGGCGGAGTCAGGCTGCCGTTGGCGGCATAGAGTTGGATCGGCGGATCGACCTCCAGCAAAT
Organism: Chthonomonadaceae bacterium; assembly: GCA_025355115.1. Classification (GTDB taxonomy): domain Bacteria; phylum Armatimonadota; class Chthonomonadetes; order Chthonomonadales; family Chthonomonadaceae; genus JANXLO01. Next base: position 1,159 of record JANXLO010000755.1, on the reverse strand, counting down.
CCTTGGTCGGCAGCTCGCGTTGCATCACATCGCCCAGCAGTGATCCGTCCGTCTTAAGCACCTGTGCGCCGTGGTCAAGCACATAATCCCCCACACGTCGTGTCGCCGCCCGTCCGCCAACCCCTCGGCTCTTTTCAAGCAGCAATACGTGCTCGCCTGCCTCCGTCAGCCGCCGTGCGGCGGCCAAGCCCGCCAACCCTGCCCCAATGATCGCCACCGTTTTCCGCATCACGCCTCCTAATCAGTTGTCCTCGGTCATTACGATTCACAACCTCAACAGAACTGCCACCATCTCCCACTGAAAATAGCCCGACCGTTCTCGCCATTGCATCAGGAAGGCCCTTTGCGATACAATAGAGAGTGAATAAGTTCAATCCGAAAGACGAGAAACAGTAAATGAAACATATCAGGCGATGGATGAGCGGCGCGGCGGTTGGGTTGGCGGCCTGCCTGGCAGGATGCGGAGGGGGCAGCAGCAAATCTTCGGACCCCACCACATTCAAGGCGATATTTCAGGAGACCCCTATACCGGTCGTGAGCAACGACCCAACTGCCAATACAGCTGGGGCATGGCCCGATGATATCCGGTCGGATGGCGACGGAAACATCTGGTTTGCCCAGCACCACTCCAATGAGATCGGCAGGATGACGCGAGGCGGTGTCTATACTGGCTTTAAGATCCCTACACCTCAGAGTCTGATGGATGGAATCGTGGTGGACAAGACCCGGAGGGTGGTCTGGGCGTCAGAGACAAATACAAATAAGCTCGCTCGCGTGGATATGGCTACCGGGACAGTGACGGAGCTGACTCTCCCAAACCCGAACACCGTCCCCGGCGACCTTGTGACCGCTCCGGACGGCAGCATCTGGTTCACGGAAGGCTACGAGGGCGGGACGGCCAAGGGCAAAATAGCCCGACTGGATCCCGATACCAACTCCATCACCGAGCTGACTCCTCCCAACAACCCGAGCGGGTGTGACGGCATCGAGGTCGCAGCTTCGGGCGCGGTTTGGTTCGTGGAGAACAACGACAACAGCATCGCCCGCTACTTTCAAGGCCAGTTCACGACCTTCGCGCTGCCTCGCAACGGCGTCGACCCGACGAATGTGGCAATCGACTCTCAGGGCCGCATCTGGGTCACGGAGCAGTTGGGGAATG
>JANXLO010000750.1 GCA_025355115.1 Chthonomonadaceae bacterium | reverse complement strand
GCAAAAACAGCTGCTTCCAGTGCGCTCAGATTCGTTTTTTATTGTCAGGCTTCAGCCGCTCGTCTCTGCCCGTCGAGACTTTTATGCCGGGCTAAAGCCTTCCGCCCTCGGTCTGCTCCAACTGGTAGAGAAGACCTATCGATCGGTGGGCGGGACGAAGCCAGTGACTGTCGGGGATCTCACGCTCACCACTCCGCTTGCGGCTCGCGCGAAGGAGATGACGCCTTCCAAACCACCCGTTCTGCCTCTTCAGCCTCCGAACATGGAGCGCCTGCATCCGCCGGGAGATGGCCCCCCTCCCGATTTCGACTTCCATACCACGGGGATAGCCTTCGACCTGTTGCGCCCGCCAGACGAGAAGCAGCGCAAAGTCCTGGAGTACGCGCTGGACAGCCTCCAGGATCGCCGGATTCTCGCCTATGCGGACGCAAAGGATCGCAATCAGCGCCGCTATCACATCGTCCCAAATCCGATCCATGCCGACGCGTTGAGCAGAATCGCAGAAGCCAAACCTTGACATCCGGCTTCTCCCCGCTCGGCGGCTACCAGGGACTGAGCGCGAACTCTCCCCAGACGCGAGAGTAGACTCCCCGAGTCTGCTCCGCAATGCGGTCCCAATTGAAGACCGTCTGGATTCTCTCGTAGGCCTGATCCGCCATGTGACGAGCGAAATCGGGGTGGTGAAGTACACGGGAGATGCCCCACGCCAGGCTCTCAGGGTTGTTGGTGTGTGTGACGGTTCCGGTCACATCGTGCTCGACGACCTCCGGCAGACCGCCTGCGTTCGAGACCACAACCGGACAGTGGGCCGCCATGCCCTCCAATGCCACGATCCCGAACGGCTCATACAGGCTTGGAAAGCAGGCGACATCGGCGACTTTGTAGAGACGCAGCAGCACATCGTCAGGGATGAAGCCGGTGAAGAAGGCGCTCTGCCCGAGCCCGACAGCGTGGGCCTGATCTATGAGATGCTGACGGTGCCCCCCGCCCGCCACAATGAGTTTGGTGGCGTAGTAGTGGGCGCGGACGCGCGGCATGGCGTCGATGAGCACCTGACAGCCCTTCTCGCGCACCCCGCGGCCGACGAACAGGACGATCTTCTCCTCTGGCCCGGCGAACTGCGAACGAAATAGCCGCGCCTCCTCCTCGGGGAAATCGAATTGGAACTTGCTCGCATCGACGCCGTTGTAGATTGTGTCGAGCTTGTCCCAGGGCGCATGGAGCGCGTGCTTGACTTCGCCATTCATGAAGCCGGTGCAGACGATGACGCGCCAGGCCTCCGTGACGAGGTCGGTCTCGATTCGATTGATGTAGCGATTTATCTCGGTGTGGATGCCGTTGTTACGACCGAACTCGGTGGCGTGGATCGTGGCGACGAGAGGGAGCTTGAACGTGTTTTTTAGCTCCACGGCGGCGAAATGAGACAGCCAGTCGTGGGCGTGGAGCAGAATCCCGTCCTTCTGTGAGAGCTTCTTGGGGTCGGTCGCGAGTTTGCTGCGTCCCTTCGGAGCGAGCCAGCCGGTGATGAGGGCGTGAGCGCGGTCGCGCATCGCGGCGTTCAGCTGATGGACCCAATGAACGAAGTCGCTGTAGCCGCCAGGCGCGTCGGTCGGGGCTACGCGGTGGACGTGGACTCCGTGGATGACCTCCTCGGCGGGTGCGCCGGGGAAGTCGCAGGTCACGACGTGAACCTCTATGTCCTTTTGTCGCGCGAGAGCGCGGGCAAGGTCTTCGACGTGACGTGCGATGCCGCCAACGATCTTCGGCGGATACTCCCAGGATAACATCAGGACGCGCAAGATGGTGACTCCTTCCCCTCGTAAAAGTGCTCTCACGCCTATTTTCGCGAACCGGCCCGCCTTGTCCTTCCCGACATTGCTGTCCAGGAGGGAGCAAATTTGTCGGCCGTCCGGTAGAGCGAAGCTCCGGCAATGCCTGACCTTGACTCACTTCTCACCGTCTTCTATAATGACGCAACCGCAACTCGCCGCCTGGAGAACAGAGCTTGAACTTAGCCGCCTTCCCGAAGTGCTATATGGACGACCTGTGCGTCACACATTCTATGACCATTGTCGACTGGATCGAGCTGGCTCGGGAGCATCTTCGTCCGCTCGGCGTTACGGGGCTTGAGATGTACCATGGGGCACTGGCGAGTTTCGAGCCCAGCTACCTTGCTGAGGTACGGGCCGCGCATTCGGAGGCCGGGTTCGTCTGCCCCATGTTCTGCGCCTCCCCGGACTTCACATCGCCTGACCCCGCGCATCGCCGCTCCGAACTGGATAGGCAGCGAGGCATGATCCGTGCCGCCACCGCCCTGGGCGCACAGACCTGCCGCGTCCTCTCAGGTCAGCGCAGGCCGGAGGTAGGTCGCGAGCAGGGGATCGAATGGGTGGTCGAGTGCATCACAGAGCTGCTGCCTTTCGCCGCCGAGCACAACATCGTCCTCACGATGGAGAATCACTTCAAGGACAACTACTGGCAGTTCCCCGAGTTCGCGCAAAAAATGGAGATCTTCTGCGCCATCGTGGAGCGCATTGAAAGCCCCTGGTTCGGCGTCAACTTCGACCCCTCGAACACGCTGCTGGCAAACGAGGACCCGCTCGTGCTGCTGGAGCGTGTCAAGCACCGGGTTGTGACAATGCATGCCTCCGACCGCCGCCCAAAGCCAGGAGTTGAGCTAGGCCCGGAAGGCATCACCGACTATACGCAGCTCATCCACGGAGAGGTAGGAACCGGCATAATCGACTATGACTCGATCTTCTCCATTCTCAATGGCGTAGGCTTCGACGGGTGGATCTCCATCGAGGACGGCGTGAGCGGCATGGAGGAGCTCCAACGCTCGGCGAAGTTCCTTGCGGCGCGGATGTAGAGTGCGTTTTCACCACACGAACAGTCGGGATGTTAGCGAATCGGTCAAAAACGAATGGAGCGAGTAGTCGCAGGGGGCCGGGCAAACCGTAGATCCAGACGTCGAAGCCGATTGCAAGGAGACAAATATGAAGACCAGTTTCGTCGCCCCAAGCGAAACCAGCGAGCAAGATCGCTTTAACATTCCCTACCGTATCCGCAATGCCGACCGCACTGAAGAACAGATAAATCGTCCTGTAGAAGTCCACGCCAGCCGCGAAGAGATCGATGGACTGGTGTCGCAGGGCTTTCTTGTACGCGAGCGCATGTTCGGCCCGGAACAGCTTGCCAGACTGCGGAATGCTCTCGACGAAGTGGCGGCGAGAGAGGTAGAGGGCGGCATGAGCGTCAGCACCTCGCCTCGCTTCGGCGGGCTGTTCCTTCGGCATCTCATGGACAAGAATCCCGCCTTTCTGGAGCTGTTCAACTTCCCGCCTCTGATATCGATAGCCCGTGCTGTGCTGGGGCCGCAAATCCAGGTCAAGGCGATGACGGCCCGCATCGCTTACCCCGACCAGCCAAAACAGGAGACACACTGGCATTTTCATCAGCGCGTCATTCCTGACCCGATGCCCGCCTGGTTTACGCGCCCGCACGTCCTGGACTGTCTCATCTATCTGGACGACGTGAATGATGCCAATGGGCCGCTTTGCATCGTGCCGGGTTCACACAACCGAATTCAGGAAGATTTGCCCGGTGACGTGTACGGCGAACTGCCCGGTCAGGTGATACTGCGCCTGCCCGCTGGAAGCGTGGTGCTGCTGCACGGCGCGCTCTGGCATCGGGCTCTGCCAACCACGCCTCAGGGAACCGTCCGCCGCCTGCTGATCCTGCCCTACTGCGCAGCGTGGCTGAGCTTGCCCACCTATGGAGAGAAGCCCAAAAATGGTCTCATGCAGCCGCTTGCGGACAACGCCGACGCCATCACGCGGGAACTGCTTGGCGAGCCTGAAGGGCTGTACTGACCAACTGCTAGCCAGTCAAATGACGTGATCGAGTCTTGGAAACCCGGAGACGGAATTTGGGGTATACTAAGGAGAAGCCCGAATTCGGGTGGACCTTTCGTGGAAGGATCCGTAATGCTGCGTTTTCTGAATATGTTTGTGCTGATCGGCCTTGCGCTCGTGGTGATCAGTGTGCTCGGCTTCGCCACAGGCGGAAAGTTCCTCTACGAGCCCGGTCAGGATCAGACTCGGTACACATCGCTCTTTTATCTGGCCGCAGGAGTGCTGATGCTCGTCAACGGCTATGTTTCACTCAAGAACTCCCCGCCTGCTCCGGTCGCCGCTATTTCCCCTGCAAAGAGTGACCCGGAAGTACGACCAGAGTCCGTTTAGCGCTGAGAATGCGCCAGAGCCGCGAAATGCGGACCCCAACTTAACGACACGACAGAACGATTGCCGCCCGAACGCGGGCGGACATTGCAGGAGTGAAGAGATCCATGCGTAAGCCGGATTTGGAAGTGCGTGAAGTAGTTTGCGCTGATACGGGCAAACCAATGGTGAAGATCCCGCTGTGGATGGCGAATTTCACCTTCTCCAAAGATTATAATCCCGAGGGCAAGGTCAAGTTCGTGAGCGATGAAGCCCGCCAGAAGAACCCCAATGCCGTCGGCCTCGCGGACATCGAGCCGTTGCGCCGCAGCTTCAACACATCGAACGAACTCGATCCGCTCAAGATCATCGACAGCAGCCCGCTGGAGGAGTCAAGCGACGATTTCGACGAGGTTGAGACTGAAGTCGAAGCAGAGGAGACCGCTGACGACGATATGGGAGCCTGAAGCCAGGCTAATTGTGAGTAAATCTCACCCCCGAGAAGACGGACGGGCCGGAGGAGATGCTCCGGCCCGAACTCCGTTTGGAACGCTGCTTCACTCAGTTCCCGCGCGGTCCAGAAGCAGCCTCTCGATGTATTTCCCGAGCAGATCGCATTCCAGATTAACGCGGTCTCCGGGCCGACGGCTGCCCAGAGTGGTGACGGCTCTCGTGTGGGGGATAGTCCAGACGGTGAAGGACGCAGGCAATACGGAGGCGACAGTGAGGCTGACGCCATCGACCGTCACGGAGCCTTTCTCGACGAAGTAACGGCGCAATGGGATCGGCATTCCAATCTCTATGACGACCGCGTTCTCCTCCGGCGTCACCGCCAACACTACGGCGGCGCCGTCAATGTGCCCCTGCACGAAGTGTCCGCCCAGCCGCGCACCTACCTGCAGCGGCCGCTCCAGATTGACGCGTTCGCCGGGGCATAGCCCACCTAGATTGGTGCGCAGAAGCGTCTCGGGGACAGCGTCGAAGGTGAGGCGATCTGCCTCCTGGCCAACCACTGTCAGACAGCACCCGTTGACCGCGATGCTGTCGCCGAGCGCCGCTCCCACATGCACGAGAGGCGCGCTGACCGTCAGCCGCGCCGAACGCTCCTCTAGCTCGATCGAGACGACCCGGCCCGTC
>JANXLO010000728.1 GCA_025355115.1 Chthonomonadaceae bacterium | reverse complement strand
CCTCAACCTGACGCCGATGTTCACGACAGCTCCCTGGAATGGAATGGGCTATTTCGCGCTCTCGTTCTATCCCCTGGTCATCGGTCTGACCTATTTTCTGCCGCTGGATGTCGCCTTCTCTCTCTGGTTCTTCTACCTGTTCACCAAGTTCGAAAATGTGTTCGCGACGGCGATGGGCTACCACGATCCAGGGGCGAGTCAGGCGATGGCGCGCATACCCTACACAGGCGAGCAGTCGGCGGGTGCCTTCATTGGTGTTGCTCTTTTCGCGCTCTATGGTATGCGAAAGCAGCTCGGCGCTATGCTGAAGCGGGCGTTTCAGCCGAGGCGGAAGGGTTTGCCGGTAGATCCTGAGTACGACGATTCGAATGAGCCGATGTCGTATCGAGCCGCCTTTCTCGGCGTCATATTCGGCTTCGTGGCCCTGACTGCGTTCGGCATGGCAATAGGTATGGACTGGTATGTGCCGCTGATCTATTTCGGCATCTACTATCTCTACGTCCTCACGTTTACGAGGATACGGGCCGAGGCGGGTCTGCCGTGGGGACATGGGCCGGACATGAATGTCCATGAGCTTATGAAGTCCTCCGTGGGCTCGCGGGGGTTCTCTTTCCAAAACCAGGTTGGCCTAAACATGCTGCTCTGGCACGACCTCGACTACCGCACCACGGAGATGCCCAACCAACTGGAGGCGATGAAGATAGGCTCCTCGGCGCGGATGAATCTGCGCCATGTCGCCATCGTGCTGCTAATCGCCACAGCGGTAGGAGCTCTCTCCTCGTGGGCGGCGGTGCTGACCTGCTACTACCACTATGGAGCGGCGACGGCGAAGGTGAACGGCTGGCGCACGGACATGGGCAGTGTGCCGTGGCGCACTTTGAAGGACTGGGTGGACAACCCGACGAAGCCGGATTTCGCTCGCATGGAAGGGGTCGGTCTGGGGTTCGTCATCACGGCCGGATTGCTGGCTTTGCGCTCGCGGTTCACCTGGTGGCCGTTCCATCCCATCGGCTACGCGGTCGCGGGCACATTCACCATGCCCTGGCTATGGTGCGCGACGATGGTCGGCTGGGCCATCAAGGCCCTCATCATACGCTACGGGGGAATGAAGACCTATCGCAACTACATCCCATTCTTCATCGGCCTAATTCTAGGGGACTACATTACGGGCAGCGCATGGGCAATTTACGGCTCGATCTTCGGCATTCACACCTATCGCGCCTTCCCGATATAGGCCTGTTTAGCGGCGCGATCTGTCCATTTTAGCCTTTGGACGACTGCCTGAGAAGATCGAGGAGGGTCTGCATGACGGCGGGCAAGGGGACGGTAAAGGCCAGGCGCTCGCCTGTGCGGGGATGATCGAAGGAGAGAGAGTAGGCGTGCAGCGCCTGTCCATTCAGTGCTGTGATAGCGGCATCGATTGCAATGCGCTGTGAGGCGGGCAGGGAATCGGAGGGCAGCCGCCGTACGCCGCCGTACAGAGGGTCTCCGACGACCGGATGCTGAATGTAGGTGCAATGGACTCGGATCTGATGCGTCCGCCCCGTCTGCAGCTTTGCCTCTAGCAGTGAGAAGCTTCCGGGAAAAGTCTCCAGGACAGTGAGTTCCGTAAGAGCGTGTCTGGCGGTGTAGCGCGCATCCGTCACGACCGCCATTTTTTTGCGGTCCGCGGGGTGGCGTCCGATGGGCGCGTCTACGGTCGCCTGCTGGAAGCGGGGATTTCCCCAGATAAGCGCCAGATAACGGCGCTCCGCAGTCCGTGCCTGGATCTGCTGCTGAAGGCTATGGTGAGCCGCATCGTTTTTGGCAACGACCAGGAGCCCCCCCGTGTCTTTGTCGAGCCGATGCACGATGCCGGGCCGCAGCTCCCCGCCGATGCCTGACAGGTCGTCCGCATGTGCCAGAACTGCGTTGACCAGTGTTCCGTGCTCCGAGCCGGGCGCGGGGTGCACCACCATACCTCTTGCTTTATCGATAACCAGCAAGTCCGAGTCTTCATACACGATCGTCAGCGGCAGATCCTCTGCCTCGGTGTGTGTGGGGGAGGGCGCGGGGCGCAAAGCTGTGACGACATCCCCGGCTCGCAGCCTGCAGTTCGGCTTCTCACGTCTCCCATTCACTCGCACTCCGCCTTCCTCACCCTCGCCGTACGCGATGAGCCGCTGGGCTTCCGCGCGTGTTGCGCCACTTAAGTTCGCCGCCAGATAGACGTCCAGCCGCACGCCTGCTTCCGAGGAGACGATCTGATGAAAGGCCGCCTCCCCTGATCCGACGATTTCTTCGGCAGGATAGTCTTCGTTCTCGGAGTGCGGCATCTCGGATTCTGTGTCGAAATGAGTAGTCATAGGATGTTTGCCCGGAGTATAAGTGCAAGCTGTGGCGTATTAAGCAAATTTTGGATAAAAGTGCAACCTTTGTTCATCTCATACGTCAATAACTAAGTAAGTGATTGAAACGGACAGAGGCGTCTCGTGGCGATGATTGCAATTTTGATTGCGCCCGGAGTCTCTGTCCGTATTTTGCTTTGGGTCGCCTGAATTGCTTGAGCCGCCGCATGTTTCATCATCTCGTTGGAGATTCGGCTGAAGGAGAAGTTTCCTCCAGACCTATGACGCCCAAAGGAGAGACCATGAAACGGCTTAAATGCATT
>JANXLO010000720.1 GCA_025355115.1 Chthonomonadaceae bacterium | reverse complement strand
CGACGATAAGTGAACCGTCCGCGTCCGCCTCGTCAATGTCGCGCAATGGGTTGTAGTCGTCATTGTCATCTCGGCCAATTGCGAGGCGGCGTTTAATCGCCTCTCGCGCCCCCACAGACCAGGCGGAAAGAGCCTTGTGCAGAGCCTCGTCACGAGTGCAGGCAGGATTCGGATCCCCTAGCCGCTCTAACATGGCGTCCTCCGCGCCCTGCGTTCCGGCGATGACGGCGAGACCCTTCTGCTGTCGAAACTCACCGTCGTAGTTCAGGGTGAAGAACGAGTCGGTGCCGGGAAGTCGCCCGAGTTCGGCAAAGAGCGCTCGGATCACGAATGGGGAGGCAAACTGGTCTCCGAACGCCTTTTTCAGGGCGGGGCTGAGCGAGAAGCCGACCAGACGCTGCACCGAGACATCGTCGGGGCTGCGCTCGAATCCCTCCTGATGCGTCATCTGTATGGAGGCCAGTCTAATGTTCTCAATATCGGCTTGTCTGCCGATGGCTGAGAACATCTGGCGGTCGTAGATCTCATAGATTTTGCGCTGACTGCGCTGCACCGAGAGCAGGGCGAGTCCGCCCTCATACGCGATTCCGACAGCGGGACTGCCCGCCCGAATCGCCTCCTCGACGAACTCCTTGCGGTGGCCCATCGCCTCATTAAAGTCAAAAGGACTGTACATAGGTTTCTTCCTGCCCTCAGCGGCGGGGGGCGATGCGCTCGCCGCCTTCGCGATCGATATCCGCCACGATGCGGCGCAACTCGTCTTCAGGGACGTCTTCAATTCCTTCGGCTGTGATGGTCGTCGCCAGCGGCAAAACCTTTGCCCAACCTCCAGTAGCGGCATCAAGATCGGCCGCGATGTCCAGAAGGAGCAGAGCCTCCTTCAAAGCCTCATCACGGTTCATCGAGTGGAAGGGCTTTTTGGTCTTGACAATGTAATCGAAGACGCCGCGAATCTGCATGGAGCCGCTGCCTGCCGCACCGAACTCCGCGCTTTCGAACCTCGCGCCCATGCCGTCATAGAAGAAGATTCGGCCTTCTCCGCCTTCCCGGTCGTAGGTCGTCAGGATCGGGATGAATCCACCGATCCCCTGAAGGGCATCCGGAATACCGGCCCTCACGACCTTCGCAAGCTCGGCCAGCTTACCGTCGAGACTCATCTGCTGAAGGTATGTGCGCTCGAAAAGCTTGAATGTGGTTCGCAGGTAGCGCACGACCTCCATCGCTCGAGCGAACGAGCCGGAAATGGCGAGCAGGGTGTAGTCGTCTATGGGAAGAACTTTTTCGGCCTTGTCGAACATGACCGCAAAGTTGGCGGTAGCCCGCCGATCCCCTACATTGATCACGCCTTTGTCAAATTTCACTGCGATGACTGTGGTGCCATGCGTGTCCACCACTCCCGCTCCCGCGCCGATGCCTCGGCCGGTGTGGCTGTCGTTGGGCCGCGGCGGCATAAAAGTCGCCTCCGGTCGCGTGAGAGGATGCCTCTGCCTTTCGAGCACTCCCCACAAATCACCCGCTACTTCAATCATTCTTTCGCTCCATTCCAGCCTCGCAGAGGACGGGCTTGGATTTGACACAGGATGCGCGCTTGCGGCATTCGCATGCCGAGGGCCCCGAGCCCAAGCCCGAAGCCCTCCTGATAAGGACTGTCACTGGCCGCTGCGCTGACGATAACGACGGGCGGAATCCGGGTCCACACGCTTCATTCTCTTCAGCAGGTCGCTGGTGTCAGGGCGCTGCACATCAGGCTTGCCGGGGCCATCCCCATCGCCACTTTTGCGCAGCGGATCAGCGGGGGCAGTGGGAATCTGGCGTCGCTCTTCTCCTGAGATTATCATAGTCATTGCTCCTTATTGGTCATCGATGCGTTACAGCCAATCGCTCGGCCGGCGCTTGATGGCAGCGACGACTGCATCGAGCGTCTCGAGCGATCCAAACTCCTCATTGAGAACGCGAACGTTCTCCTCAACCAGAGTGTTCATGTCAAACAAAAGGTCCGCGCCGTTGTGCTGGAAAGCGACGCCATTCCACCCGATGGTTCGAACCGACGAGCTAAACCGCTCCACGAACATCCCACGTAGGAAGGCGCGGGTGTCGGAGGGAGGACAGGACATGGCCGCCTGAATGTGCGAGTCGGACACCAATCGGCGCATCTCGCCCGCCTGCTCCAACCCGTAGTAGAGGCCCTGCTCAGGATCGATGTTATGGTAGGCCAGATCAAGGCTCTGCATATAGCTATCGTTCCACTGAAGGCCCTCTTCCTCGCGAAAGGCGTCGAGAAGTTTGAACTTGGCGACCCAGTCAAGTCGGTCTGCAAGCGTAAGCGGGTCAGTTTCGAGCGCGTCGAGGACGGCAGCCCATTCCGTCAGCGTCCAGTCCGTATCCTCATCACGCCCGCGCAACCGCATATCGGCCTCCTGAAGATAGATGCGCTGCACCTCGATAGCAGTCAGGGCAGGCCCGCCCTGCCGCTCCACTTGCACTTTAAGCGTTCTGTCCCTTGAGACCTTCTTGATGGCTCTGACAGGATCGAGCAATCGCACCGGGGCGGTCAATCCCTCCTCCAGCAACGAGAGAACCAGGGAGGTGGTGCCTATCTTCAGCGCAGTCGCATACTCACTCATATTGGCATCGCCGCAGATGACGTGAAGGCGGCGGTAGCGACGAGGAGCAGCATGAGGCTCGTCGCGGGTATTGACGATCGGGCGATTGTGCAACGTGTCGACGCTGGCCTCGACGGAGAAGTAATCGGCGCGCTGCGACAACTGAAATGTGGTCGCGGAGGGTGCGGAGCTATCGTTCTCGATGCCGCATTTCCCCGCTCCAGCATAGATGGGACGAGTCGCGAAGAAGGGAAGAAGCGCTTGAATCAAAGTGTCTGTCGGCACTTCGCGCTTCATGAGGTAGGCTTCATGCGTTCCGTAGCTCGCCCCATGGAAGTCGGTATTGTTCTTATAGAGCGTGACCTCCAGGCCCCGCTCCTGCGCCCGCTTCTGCGCGGAGGCCAGCGCAATGTGCTCCCCTGCCCTGTCATGCGCCACTAAGTCACGCAAACTCCTGCACTCCGGAGTGGCGTACTCGGGGTGACCGTGGTCGTTGTAGAATCGTGCGCCGTTCGTGAGGATTCGGTCGCTACGCTCCTCCTCGCGGCTCATGGTGTTGCTGCCGGGCGTGTCGAACTGAGCATCGTCGGGATTGGTCGAGAGCATCTGCACGGTAAAGCCGCGCATATCTCGCCGAGGATCCTCGCCGCGATAGTTCCACCCGCCGACCGCTTTGCCGGGATGAGCGCGAACGACTCCAATGCTCTCGGCGATCCAGTCGTTCGCGCCCAGCCCTTCCACCACGATCCCATACTCAGTCTCAATACCGCACAGACGTGTCATGTCTCCCCCATCGCCACCCATTTTGCTGCTGGCGCCCTAAACTATGCTGCGGCGGGAGTTGGCAGGCTGCTTTTTGGACTTTATCGGTTTCACGGTCGCCACATTGTCCGGTTCGTAGTCCAGAAGCTTCAGCCAGTCCTCGATGGAGTCGCCCTTCGGGAAGATTTCATTCTCCTTGAACTCGACCCTGACTGCCTGCTTCAGGTCATCGGCGGTAAGCCCCTCAAGATCAGAGCGCTTCTCGATGCTGCGCTTGATGGCGAAGTCCTTGGCTCGCTCCACGACCGATTTGATGAGCGCGCCGGAGGCAAGATCCTTCCAGTGAAGTATCTCCGTGCTGCCGTTGCGCAAGTAGACTTCGAGGAACTCCGTCTCGTCGTCGCGGCGATAGGTGTACTCCGTGACTAGA
>JANXLO010000716.1 GCA_025355115.1 Chthonomonadaceae bacterium | reverse complement strand
CCGTTCTTGGCGGGATGAGGATCCCGATCGGTCAGTACGTCCGGAATCAGGAACAGGGCGACGAGCGCTCCGCCCACCAAGCCGCCCATATGCGCCCAGTTGTCGATGCCCGGCAACGAGTAGCCGATATAGAGGTTGATCGCGGCGATGGGCACGATCTGCCCCAGAATTCGCTGCGGCGCGTCCTTTGGCAACAGAGACCGATAACGGATCGGGAAGGTAACGCCGGCTCCAATAAGCCCGAAGATGGCCCCGGATGCCCCGAGGGAGAGGCCCGGCATATGGATATAGCTGGCGATGTTACCCGCGATTCCGGCGAGGATATAGATGAGCAGGTATTTGCGCGGACCATACAGTCGCTCGATGCTGCTGCCGAACCAGACCAGCGAGAGCGAGTTGGAGACGATGTGGATCAGGCTGCCGTGCAGAAAAACCGGCGTCAGAAACCTCCACCACTGGCCCTGCTGAATCAGCGAGTTGACCTTCGCCCCGAACATCTCTGCCACGCTGCTCACATCGCCATGCCCCGCCGACATCATCAGCATGAACACGATCACGTTTATGGCGGTCAGAGCATACGTGACCACCGGCAGTGGCGGGCGCTCATCGGTCTCCGACTGCTCTCGGCGACTGGCATCGACCGGAGGCGTCTGCCGGGCGGATCCGAAACGGGCAGTGAGGGGATGGCCGCTCGGAGCTGAACTCTCAAATTGTCGCATCGGTTTGCCGTCTTTTCATTCTATGGGGTAGACTCACACACGTTTTCGGGCAGGGGGATTCTCAAAGCTGTTGCCCCGAATGCTATGCACTCTTACGCGGAGTGCAGGCGAGATGGTTCCGCTCTATGCCGACACAACCGTTGCCCGCGGCATCCGCCGGGCATTTTTCTCACGCGTTTCATCACTCCGCAATGGGGTGGATTTTCATTCTGGCGATGCTGCCTGCGCTGGCATTCTACGCTCTGTCGACTCTCTATCTGTGGAGGCTGCTCGCTGCCGCGCTCATGTGCGAAGTGAGCAGGCGGAAGCGCCTTGCACTCTCTCCGGCTGACGGAGAGCAAAAGGCTGCCCCTTCGGCTCTGGTGCGGTTCATCGTGCTCATTCCTGCGCACGATGAAGAGATGGTGCTGGGGGCGGCGCTGAAGTCGCTGCACGAGCTCGACTATCCCCCGGGCGCCTATCGGGTCGTGGTGACGGCGGACAACTGCACCGACGCTACCGCCGAGATCGCTCGTGAGGAAGGCGCTCTCGTCTTGACGCGCACCGACACCGAGCGCCGAGGCAAAGGCTATGCGCTCGCGTTCGCGCAGCGATGGCTGCTCGGCGAAGCGCGAGAGGAGATGCCGCCGCTGTGGGATGCGCTGGTCATTCTGGACGCCGATACGCTCGCCGCGCCGAACCTGCTGAAAGCGTTTGCTGAGAGGCTGAACGCCGGGCAGGAGGCGCTTCAAGCCCGCTACGGCGTCCTGAACGCAGAGGAGAGCTGGCGCACCCGCCTGATGTGCGCGGCGCTGGCGCTCAATCATTTCGTCAAGCCTCTCGGCCGGGAAAAGCTGGGCCTCTCGGTCGGCCTTAAGGGCAACGGCATGGCTTTCTCGCGGAGCGTTGTCGAGCGATATCCCTGGCCGGAATCCGACCTTACCGAGGATATAGCGTATACGCTTCAGCTCGGCTGGGCCGGAGTGCGGGTCAGCTTCGTGCCGGAGACGACGGTGCTTGCTCAGATGCCGACGACCGGCACGCAGGCGGCAGGGCAGAGACGCCGCTGGGAGGCCGGGCGCTCCCGCCTGCGCCGCACTCTCGCCCTTGCCCTGCTGTTGCAGGGAGTGCGCACCCACAGTCGCATCCTGCGGGACATGGCCATCGACCTTATCATTCCGCCGTTCGCCGAGCTGTTCATGGTTCCGGCTGTGCTCTCAGCCGCCTGTCTCTTCATCGCCCTGCACTGGCATAGCGGTTCGGCGGCAGCTCTTGCCTTCGCCTGGGCTGTGGTGCTCGCACTTCAATGGGGCTATCTGTCACTTGGCCTGTGGATCGCGCGCGTCCCCCGCACAGTCGCCTTAGCGGTGCTGCTGGCCCCGGCTTACATCGTATGGAAACTGGGCCTGCGGGTGCTCGGTTTGCTGACCGGCCCGACTCGCCGATGGCAGCGCACCGACCGCCGCCGAATGTAGAAACCTAGCATGCGCAATCTGGTGGGGCTTCCTGGAACCCCGATAGACAATCTGAACATGGAACAAGTCCTGACCCGGCTGGAGCAGTTCATATCTGAACGCCGATTTCATCAGGTCGCCACAGCCAACACTGACTTTATCACCAACGCTCTGTCCGACCCCGAGTTGAGTCGAATACTCCAGACCGCCGACCTAGTCACTCCAGACGGAATGCCAGTCGTGTGGGCCTCTCGCCTGCTCGGCGCGCCCCTCCCGGAGCGGGTGACCGGAGCAGACCTCGTGCCTCTGCTGGCCAGGCGAGCCGCACTGCACGGATGGCGGCTCTATCTCCTCGGCGCGCGTCCCGAGGTCGCAAGGCAGGCGCGTCTCCGCCTCGAGGCCAATAGCCCCGGCATCCAAATCGTCGGGTGCCAGTCGCCTCCGATCGTGCCATTGGAGGAGATCGACAGCGAACCTGTGTTGGCCGACATCGCCCGTGCCCGACCCGATATCCTCCTTGTCGCCTTCGGCAGCCCGAAACAGGAGAAGTGGATCGCCCGCAACCGCGAGCGGCTGAGTCATGTCTCCGTCTGCATGGGCGTCGGCGGCACCTTCGATTTCCTCGCAAGTGAAGAGCGCCGCGCCCCTGTCTGGATGCAGCGACGGGGCCTTGAATGGCTCTTTCGTCTCATGCAGGATCCCATGCGCCTCTGGAGACGCTATACCCGTGACTTCCGTCAATTCGGCTCCACGCTCTTTCTCCAAGCGTCAGCCATGCGCCGTTGCCGCCCCACTGGACAGTTCGAACTCATGACAGACCGCCTGACGCACTGCACAGTTCTCACCCTGCACGGCGACCTGAATGCAGCCTCGTTGCCGAGGTTCGAGGCCGCGGCTGAAGCCGCTTTCGCCGCCGGAAGCTCCCTGATCCTGGATCTTCACGCTCTCGCCAGTCTCGACGGCGCCGCGCTTGGCGCCCTCCTCAATCTCCCCAAACGCGCCAATCACAAAAGGTGCTCGATTACCCTGGTCGCCCCGCCGCCTCGCACCGCTTCACTGATGCGCAGAACTCGACTTTTCGACTCCCTCTACTCGCCCGATATCTCCCTCGCCGCCGCTATCTCAGCCCAGGAAAACACGCACCAAAGCCCCACCTGGAACCGGACTGTGGAATAGGGGACTGACGGGACTGCACAGGCAATTTGACATACGAACGACTTTTTTGCGATTCAGGTTGCAATTCGTGCCGGTCTGACGTATAATAACTAGGCGATGTTATTGCAAGGAAAGGTGATACGATGAAAACAGGAATCCATCCCGACTATCAGGTGACCAGCGTCGTCTGCCAGTGCGGCAACACTTTCGATACCCGTTCGACCCGAAAGAACATCCGAGTCGAAATTTGTGCAGCTTGCCACCCGTTCTATACCGGCAAGCAGAAGCTCGTGGACACCGAAGGCCGAGTCCAGAAGTTCCAGGCGAAGTACGACAAATTCATTAAGAAGTAAGAAGGGCATGCAATTTCGGCCTGACTTGTTTGCGCGTCTCTTTCGTCCTTCGGCTCCGACCGAATTGACGAGGGGGACGCGTTTTTTTCGTAAGGCAGGGGAGCTTGAACCACTGCGCGAGGCGAATTCAGCGGTATGGGTGGCATTTAAGGAACGAGCGGTCAGGAGACTAAACGTGGACAAGGCAGAGCGTAGCTCGAGCGAGTTGACAAAGGAAGCCGTGCTCCAGTACGGCGGGCAGGCCGTCATAGAGGGCGTGATGATGCGGAGCAAGCACTACTTCGCGGTCGCGTGCCGCCGTCCGGATGGGCAGATTGTCATTCAGCGCGAAGAGGTGGACAAGAGCTTCATCGGCAAGCTGAAGTGGCTCAACAAGCCGTTCCTGCGCGGAACTCTCGCCCTGATCGACGCGATGGCCCTCGGCTCACGAGCGCTGTCGTTCGCCTCCAACGTTCAGCTTCAGTACGAGCAGGAGAAGAGCGGACAGAACACCGCGGTCGTAAGCACGATAGAAAAGGTCAAAGAAGAGGTGCGCGACAGCGCCGCCTCACTCGCCAACGGCATCCCGCTCGCGGTCTCGGAGACGCCCCCGAAAAGCGGCAAGATCAACGACATCGCCATTGGGGGAAGCCTGGCCTTCAGCCTGATGTTCGGGGTCGTGCTCTTCGTGCTCATACCGACGCTGCTCACCGACAAGCTGGGCAAATACATCCATCCTATCATGCAGGAGGCAGGCCATAGAGACCTCTGGCGCAACGTCTCCGACGGCCTTATCAAGATGGCGCTCTTCTTCGGCTATATAGGGCTGATCTCATTCATGGGCGCGATTCGGCGTGTCTTCCAATACCATGGCGCGGAGCATAAGGCGATCAACACCCTTGAAGCGGGACTGCCGCTCGATACCCAGAACGCGCTTGCAGCTTCACGAATTCATCCCCGCTGCGGAACCAGCTTCATCTTCGTCGTCCTTGTCGTCAATCTGATCGTCTTCGCGTTTCTGCCGCGCCCGGTCTGGTACCTTCGCTTCCCGCTCCATCTCGCCGTCATACCTCTTGTTGCGGGCTTGGCCTACGAGATCATCAAGTTCGCAGGCAAGTTCCGGCGCAACCCGCTCGTCATGGCGGTCTTCGCGCCGGGAATGGCGACTCAATACCTCACCACCCGAGAGCCAGACGCCTCCCAAATTGAGGTCGCTCTCGCCGCCCTCCACTCCGTCATGGAAGCCGAGGGTCACCTGCCTGTTGCCATCCAGCTCTCGCCGCCCGAACCGGTTATCGCATGACCTACTTGGGCTGAAGCCGTAAGCAACCAGATGTCGGAGATCACCGTCAGCCGTTGCCAGGGCAATCTGGTGTTAATTTGAGCATAAAACGCAGGCATCCCTGCGGTCAAAGCCCTTCTAGGGGCTCGACCGCAGGGATTGCCATTTCTACGCATAAGCATCTGAGTTAGTCACTTCGAAAGGGTGCCGCACTTTGCGGCATGAGCTGCATGGCTCTCCGTGGGTCGCAATGACCTTAAAGCGATAAGGCGGATGCAAGCGCAGGTGCACAGCGTGATCTATCTGCGACCCGCCTCAACGTGCTGCTCGGAGCTGCCTCCGCGCTGACCGCCACCGTTGTTGCCGCGACCGCCCCCATCATTGTCGTTGTCTCAAAGGTGACTTTGGCGTCCTGCCTCTGCATGCTGCTCGGAGATTCCGCCGCGCTGGCTGCGGCCATGAGTGTCCTGATGAGCGCGGTGCGAGCTTTCGTTGGCGCGCGTACTCTGCTCGTGAGCTCTCGCAGAGTGACGGCGCGCGTTCTCCTGGTCGCCCTTTTCGGTGTGATGAGCTGCCTGCCGGTGATGGTGAGCTGCGGCCTCATGATGGGAAAGCCGCTTCGCCATGCGCGAGGCCGCCAAGGCAGCCTGCACGGGCATGGCCCTCGGAATCGCCGAATTAGCCGCGTCCATCGCCGTTTCCGCGGTTCGCGCCCCGTTGTCCCGCTCCTGACTGCCGCGGCCCTCGTTGTTGTTCCGGTCCTGATTGCCCCGGCTCTCGCTGCCGCGACCGTCCTGGTCTGACTTACTGCTCTGTCTTTCGGACGCTGCCATTTTGTCGGTTCTCCTCCACCTTCACGAGTCATCTTTGAGCCAGCAATCGACTATTTCTTCGAACGGAGCATCTCCGTCAAATCCAGGTCGGACGACGGGCGAATATCCGCGTCGAAGGTTTTGCGCATCTGCTCCAGATTTCGAGCATTCTCCTCCTCAATCTGTGAAGCGATACAGTCTGAGGGACGAAGAGGCGGTAGTCACGCAGGAAGGCGTCGCCCGCCGTGAACAGGACGCAGACGTCGCCCGCAATGCCCGTGAGGATCAGCGTGGTGACCTTCAGATAGGTCAGAAGCAGGTCAAGCGGAGTCTCGTAGAAGGCGGAATGCCTCGGCTTGAGGATAAAATAGTCGTCTCTGCCCGGCTCCAGCAGACGGGCTACAGGCTGGCCGCGCACTGGCTCATCCAGGCAGTGCCTCACCTGCTGCTGGAAGTCCGAGCGCCATTTGCCGAAGTTATCATTGACATAGAGGACAGGAACGCCAGCCTGCTTTGCCCGCAGCCTCGGTCGAGCGATTCGTTCAGCCACAGGCTGCGCTGCAGCCAGGAGAGCGTCTCCTCCTGGAAACTCGAAGTCGTTTATCATGTCGATGATAATGAGCGCGACCACAGCTTCATCGGGAACGTTCCCATGCAGATCTTCATTCTTGGCAGGCATCACTTCACCTTCCCTGCTCCGCTCAGGGAATGCGCTGAGCGGAGCAGGCCATGCCAGTTTCTACACGAACACCGTTTTGCCGGGGACAGCCATTGGCGCGATGGCGAGCGGAGCGTTCCAGTCAAGTTGCGCCGGGAACAGGTTTTCTTTTGAAGTCAGCATCTGCTCCCAGGAGACACTGTCCCCGGTATAGGCCGCCATTCTTCCCATCAGCCCCGCAAGCGTGCTGCGAGCCATGCGCTCGGAGTCGTCGATGACCACCCCTTTGCGAATCGCCGCATACATCTCCTTGTGCTCGATCTGATACATGCTCGTCTTGGGGCCTTCGTACTTCCACTTCGTCTCGCCGGACATGTCGGTGTCTGAGAAATGGACGGTGCCAGTTCCCTTCGCGCCGATCACATAGTCGGTATTGTCATTGTGGGAGCAGTTGGGAATCTGCCGCTGCGCCATTGTCGCCCTCGTGCCGTCCGCGAATTCGTAGAAGACGTCGATGTGGTCGAAAATGTTGCCTTCATTATTGGGATTGTCGCGTCCTCCCGTGGCCACGCAACGCACCGGCGGCGCGTCCTTCATCGCCCACAGAATCTTGTCGACGCTGTGGCAGGCCTGCTCAATGAGACCGTCGCCGGACAGCCAGACGAAGTTGTACCAGTTGCGAATCTGCCACTCGGTGTC
>JANXLO010000669.1 GCA_025355115.1 Chthonomonadaceae bacterium | reverse complement strand
CATTCCCGGACAGGTCAAGCGTCTCTTAGACCATTGACCTGTCCGTAACATCTTCAGCACCCTGCTTCTTCAGTCCATCTGACCTATCTGTAAATCCTCCTCATCCTGTCCAAAAACGCGTTCCTATTGCTGTACGACATTAAGCGCCAGGCTAATTTTTCTTCGGGGCAGGCTGACGGAAAGACCTTTCGACCATGTCGTTGACATCCGTGGAGACCGGGCCGTCTCTCCACAGCCAGCGCATCATATCCGGCATTATTGCGCCGCCGAATTTCTGGCCGTGCAGGTTCATTCCCCAGGAGTAGTTCACGTCGTAGCCCTTCTGACTGAGCGCCTTCATTAGCCGCACGTTCTGGTAGAACCAGTCCCGCTTCTCGTCGTAGGCTCCGTTGCGCATTCCCCGGTTGTCATTGCGGCCATCGCATAGGAAGACGTGGATCGGCTTCTTTTTGCTTGCCAACACTCGCTCTGGATAGACATATCCGCCCCGTAGATCTACAAAACTGCCCACATTGCTCAGCACTTTTCGAAACTCATTGGGTCGCTCCCATGCGACCGAGAATGCGGCGATGGCGCCCGAACTCGATCCGCCGATTCCGCGCATTTCCGGATCCTTCGAGATGCTGTAGTCCTTATTGAGCGCGGGCATCAGCTCTTCGGTTATTACGCGAGCATACTTATCGTCCGGAGTGTTGTATTCGGTGCCCCGGTTCGTCGTGCCGTCACCCCAGTTCTGCGGCGTTGGCTCTGGCTGCTCTGGT
Organism: Chthonomonadaceae bacterium; assembly: GCA_025355115.1. Lineage (GTDB taxonomy): Bacteria > Armatimonadota > Chthonomonadetes > Chthonomonadales > Chthonomonadaceae > JANXLO01. The sequence continues at coordinate 631 of JANXLO010000669.1, read as the reverse complement.
GTGCGACCAGGGTTGATGAAGACTCCGATCATGACAGGAATTTCGCGGCGGTAGATGAGGTTATCCATCACGTTCTGCGCACGCATATCCCCATTCTCATCCTTGAATGCCTGGCCGTCCTGATAGACCATCAGGGCCGCCGGAACTGCCGGGTCGTACTGTGCGGGAACATAGACCCAGTAGGTGTGCTGTGTGCCGGGGTAAATTTTGCTGGGCAGAGTAAATGGCCCACGAATCTCGCCCCTAGGAACCCCCTCCTGCGCCATGGAATCGGGGCCAAGACGATATTGTGAATTGGGGTTCGGCCCCGGCGGGTTCTGCTGACCGCCCCTGCCCGACTGCCGGACGGGAGCGGGCTTAGCTGGTGGATTAGTTTGAGCGAGCGACACCATCGCCGCCCCGCCAATAAACAGCAAACCGAAGACGCAAGCTGCGTTCTGCTTCATTCGAGATCTCCTTGCGAGAGTTTGGGATGTTAAAAATCAGCCGTTCACCGCCCACCACGAACATCATAACTCGTCCGGGCTAGTGCTCGGTCTTTTCAAGCGCGATGAAGTCGGCGGGCGAAAGGGTTGCTCTAGCGGCGTCTTTGATGCCCTGTGTTGCCTCGGGCTTTTCGGACCGAACAGCA
>JANXLO010000633.1 GCA_025355115.1 Chthonomonadaceae bacterium | reverse complement strand
TGATCGTCGAGCTCACTTTGACGTCCGCAGCGCCGCTGGGAAAGGCATTGACCGCCGTGTAGCCGGTCGGGACCGTCTGGACGACCTGGTAGCTTCCCGGCGGAATCAACTGCGTCAGGCCGTTCGCGGGGTTCGTCCAGGAGGAGAAGGTGTAGTGGCCGGTCGCGTCCACCACGGCCTGAGCGGTGTCCTGAATGCCGTCCCCGTTGAAGTCGCCGAGCAGAACCACCTGAGGATTGGAGAGCAGCGTGTCGCCTGCATTGATGAGGCCGTTGGCGTCCGCGTCGATGTAGACGTAGCCAGCCACTTGAACGGGCTGCACCAGCAGGAAGTTGTTTCCGTCGAAGTTCATGCTCACGCCGGTTGGCGTGGGGGTAGTGGTGACCAGAGCGGTGTTCGACTCTTTCGTCGCATAGGCGGCGGGGCCGGCGGCGAGGTTGGGAGCGTAGCCTGCAGGAGCGGTCTCGACGATGCGATACGTCCTGTCGGTGAGGATGTTGAAGAAAGCGTAGCGCCCTCCGGCATTGGTCGTCGTTGGGCCGACGACTGCGCCAGTGGAGTCGAGGACGGCCGCCCCGTTCATGTCAGTGAGCATTACCGTTACGCCGGCGGCGCGCGTGTTGGTGGCGCCGAACGCGCCCGCATTGCCGGTGTCGTAGTAGACTGTGCCAAGGATTGCGGAGATGGTCTCCGAGGCGTTGGCGGAGGGAACTGAACCGAAGGCACCAGTCAATAGAAATGCGGCCAGGAGAGCGCGAATGAGAGCGCGGGTTCCTGCTTCCCTCAAGCGGGGAAGTAATTGTTGTGTCATCTGAGAATTTCTCCATGAAAGTTTCGCCCGAAGCCGCTCCGCAGGTTGGATGCGCGGAGGCTGTCGGCGCAGTGTCCTTTTTTGAGGTCACTGCGAAAGCGAAGGGTTGATAATGGAACGGTGTACGGCTGAATCATTGCGAGGATCGAACGAAACGACTGCCGCCTGCCCTCGCCGATCCTCGCGTAGATTGCGCGTGGATCCAGCAGGCGGAAGAGTGAGGAAAAGGGCATCCAGGATTGGAGTCGTCAAGGCAAACAGGGGCTGTCGGCGCTCGCTGCAGACAGCCCGCCAAGACGGATCCGGGAAGCTATCCCTTTTGGCGTCGAGCGCCGGATTTGCGAAGCCTGCCTCGCACGACAGCGAGAAATCCGGCTCCGAAGACCGACAGGTAGGCGACCGTCCCTGGCTCCGGCGTGCCTGCGAACAGCAGCGTCTGGCTGTGAGAAGCGCCCAAGGTGTCCACGAACTGCGTTCCGGGTGAGGACTTGCCGATCGAGTCCGTCAGATAGAGATTTGCAAGATTTTCGATGTTTGCGGTCACAACATCATCGCTGAACGTGCCGGCTCCCGGGGTAACTGAGTTGTCGGTGTCGTAGATGGTGTTCCAGATCGCCAGCTGCATGGCGGTTCTCTGCTCGATGCGCGTGAACCCTGGATGCTGGGCGTAGAGGAAGATCGCGTTGGTTCCCAACCACGAGGTGCGCGATGTGGGAGTGACGAGGTTTACATTGTAGCCCGGCGGGCCCAGGCGAACGGCCGTGTTAATGTCGACGCAGTAAGCTTCGAAGTTGGTGGGGAAGGCCAGCGGCCCGCCCGTGAGGGTCCCGAAGAAGGAGCCAGCCAGGAGGGAGAACGGGTTGGGCACATGCCCTGTCAAGGACACGCTTACGCTCGATTGATAGCCATTGGTGACAGTCAGATTGGCCTGTGCGTTTGCGGTGAAGGAGGCGCATACCGCCAGCCCGAGAAGCATTCCGGTCATTGCGAGGCGCCGCAGGGGGGATGTTGAAGTTGGCGTCATGCGTGATTTCCTTTGCTGTGACTGAGATCCGAACGCCTGTCGATGGTATGGCAGGCGCAGAGTTTTCTTAGAACTGAACATAGTGTGACACACAAAGCCGGGGAGACATATACGTATTCCTACGTAATACCCCCTATTTAAGGCCTTATTTGAGGAAACGTCCAAAATAGGAGGGCAAAATACGTCGGTTATAGGATGCTTGCGGAGAGCAGAGGGCATTTGCAGACCGATTCCCTTCCCGCCAGTCGTGGATTATGGCGGGGAGAGCGATGATATTGAGGGTGTCGAGTGCAGCATGGCTCCTCCTCATCCCATGGCTACTACTGGGAACGAGAAGAGCGGGCGAAATCGGTCAGCGCACATCGACATCGATCGGCAGGGCATGATGAATCATATAGTTTTCAGCGTCGGGCTGACGCAATAGTGGTTGCGTTCGGCCTCGCACATCCGTGGCGCGGGCGAGAAGGGTCACGCGCCCGTGTTGCGCTGGCACACTCCACATCATCTCCCAGAATCGCCACGTGTTGCCCACAGGCCTCCCTAGAAGCTTGGCTGGCTGCCAGGAATGTCCTCCGTCTGTGCTCACATCGACTTTGGAGATCTCCGAATCGGCGGTCCAGGCAGCGCCAAATATCCGATAGACAGAGTTTGCGGCGACGATCTCGTGGCTATCCGGCCGGGCGATCTCGGACTTGACCTGCATCTCGGTGAGGGGAACACGGGTGGGGATCCCGTTCGGGCGCTCCCAGACCGCGTAGTCCACCGACTGAAAATGACCGTCGAACGGCCTCTCCGTCACCACAAGCCGCGTAAGCCATTTCACCGACGCAACGCCGTACCAGCCGGGCACGACGGCCCGCAGAGGGAATCCGTGTGATGCGGGCAGCTCCTTGCCGTTCATCTGGTAGGCCAGCAGAACATCGGGGCGATTGGCTCGGGACAGCGGCAGGCTGCGGGCGAAATGGATGGGGCCAGTGGGCTTGGGCGGGTCCTTTATCTCCCCGCTGTCGGCTCCCTCCAGTATCACCTCGACGGCCCCAGGCAGAACCCCGGCCCGCTTCAGCACGGCGCCGAGCGGAACGCCCGTCCACTCGGCGTTGCTGACCGCTCCCAGCTCCCACTGTGCCCCCTTTGCAGCGGGCGATAAAAAGACGCGCCCGTTGCCCGCGCACTCGAGTGTTGCCGGAAGAGTCTTGGACGACATCTTCATAAGATCCTCAAGTGAGAGCTCCAGCGGCGTTTTGACCGCCCCTTCCACTTTGAGGCGCCAGCTCTGCGCGTCGAGCTTCGGAACCGCAAAGTGGCTCCGGACATAGAAAAGGTCATTGGGAGTGAGCAGCGAGTTGAGCTCCGCGAAGGGAAACTCCAGATTCTCCGGCATCTTTTCGCGGATTACCAGCCCGATCCGGCTGCTGCCGCCAGGAGGTGCCAAGTTCGTCTGCCCTAGAGCATCGCCCTCGCTGCACAACGCAACTAGCGGCAACGCTGATCCTGCCGCCGCTCGAAGAAATGCGCGTCGATCTATTTCATGCTTTCGCAAATGCTCCGATTCGCCCATAGTAAGCCTCCACCGCTCAGAGTTGCAGCGTTGTTGAACCATTGAATTCAGGGAATG
>JANXLO010000611.1 GCA_025355115.1 Chthonomonadaceae bacterium | reverse complement strand
TTCCGGGATTCTCTCCGCGAAGCGATCAAAGAAAGCACGGAGGCGAGCGCCTTCAATCCCGCAGTCTGGGACGCATTCGCACAGAATCTACACTATATCACTGCGGATTTTCTTTCGCCCGAAGGCTACGTTCAACTGGCGTCGCAACTCAAGCTGGTTGAGGAGAAGGACGGCGGACGGGGCAACCGGCTATTCTATCTGGCGACGCCGCCCTCCTTTTACGCTGACATAGTCGAGCGTCTGGGAACGCATCAGCTCGTAGTGGACTCGTCACAGGTGAAAGACGTATGGTCAAGAGTGATCATCGAGAAGCCATTTGGACACGATCTGCCCTCTGCGCTCGATCTCAACATCTCCATCCATAAGACTTTGCGCGAAGACCAGATTTATAGGATCGACCACTATCTGGGCAAAGAGACCGTTCAAAACATTATGGCATTCCGGTTCGCCAACGCCATTATCGAGCCGATCTGGAATCGACGTTATGTGGACCATGTGCAGATCACAGCTGCCGAAACTTTAGGTGTCGAGCATCGCGGTGGGTACTACGAGAAGGCCGGTTGCCTGCGGGATATGTTTCAAAACCATCTCCTACAGTTGCTATCCATCGTAGCCATGGAACCACCAGTTAAGTACGGAGGCAGCAGCATCCGCGACCGCAAAGCCGATGTCCTGAAAGCCATCGTGCCAATTAATCCTGAGAACCTCGCCGAGACCGCAGTCCGTGGGCAGTATGGACCGGGGAAGATGGCAGGTGCGAACAAGATTGGGTACCGGGAGGAGGAGGGCGTCAATCCCAACTCGATCACTGAGACTTTTGTCGCGATGAAACTGTTCGTTGACACCTGGCGTTGGGCCGATGTCCCTTTCTATTTGCGCTCGGGCAAGCGAATGCCGCAGAAGCTCACCGAGATCGTCATTCAGTTCAAGCGCGTGCCGCATCTGTTCTTTAACCTGACGCCCGACGATCAGATGGAGCCTAACCTTCTGACAATCCGCATCCAGCCGGACGAAGGAATTGCTCTGCGGTTCGGGGCTAAAATGCCTGGGCCGGGCATGCATCTGCGTCAGGTGCAGATGAATTTTAACTACGCCGAAGCATTCAAGGTGGAACCCACGACCGCCTACGAAACTCTGCTTCTCGACGCGATGTCGGGCGACCAGACGCTCTTCAACCGTGCTGACGCCGTGGAATCGGCATGGACAGTGCTGGAACCTCTGCTCGATATATGGCAGGCCACAAAGCCATTTCAGCCGTTCCCGAACTATGGCTCAGGCACGTGGGGGCCATCCACAGCAGATTCACTATTGGCAAAGGACGGGCGCTCCTGGCGCAATCCCCCGGCCCAACCTGCGCCAATGCCACAGGCGCACGCCAAACTGGAGGTCGTCGGAGAGCCGATGGGTCGTCGGCGCGAAGCGAAGGAAACTCAATCCGGCTCCGATAAGGACAATGGGAAAGGCAGTCGATCTCTCGCATGAGCAGAACCGTAACGATCGTCACGCCCGAGAACATTCGTGTCACCTACCGCGTCGCTGGCTTTGCCTCGCGGCTGATGGCCTTTCTGGTGGATCTCATCTTCCAACTAATGCTGCTGGTGGTTGTGGTCATGTTTCTGGATCTCTTCTCAGGCGTAGATCCGCTCGGGATCGGAAATATCGTCACTGCGGCGAGCATCATCGCCGCCAATCTCATCATCTTCGCCTACCCCATGTTCTGGGAGATGGTGTGGGGAGGGCGGACTCCAGGCAAGAGACTGTTCGGGCTGAGGGTCGTCCGCGAGGGAGGCTATCCTATAAACCTGGTCTCCAGCGTGCTTCGCAACGTGCTCCGGATAGTGGATTTCGGTTTTCTGCAGCTTTCGGCATCGGCAGGAGTGATCCTATGGGGAGTGCCGGGCCTGCTCTGCATCTTCTTCAGCCCGTCATACAAGCGGATTGGCGACTACGCTGGCGGGACGATAGTGATCGTAGAGGAGGGATTTTCCCCGTTCGGCGTCCGTGAATCGAAGCCGACTCTCTCGGCGGCAGTAGCCTACTTTCTGCCTCTAGTGAAAAACCTCGATCGGATGACAGTTGAGGACTACCGGCTGATCCGACGGTTCACTTCGCGGCGTGAGGGAGTCGACATCGTGGTGCAGGCATCCATCGGAGAGAGACTCGCTCGTCCGCTTATTGAGAAGTTAGAGCTTGAGCTAAATATCATCTACCAACTGCAGTTCGCCGATCTGTTGGAGGCGATTGAACGCCGGTATGCGGAAGAGCGCGGAGTGCTATGACTGTCCTGAATGAGAGGGCGGGCAACCGTTCTCCTGCTGTAACCCCAGGAGGGAGGGATGCGCTCGGCTTCAGTTTGCTATGCGGGCTGGTTGGACTGCTTGGTGGGCTTCATGCCTTTGCCGGGGCAGTTCTGCCTCACATTCTCACGACCGACGGGTACAATTTTCAGGAAGTCATCGACGGCCTGCCCGTCCCACGCCTGCTTGATTGGAACACATCCGCTTTAGGATTGCTGCAGGAGTATGCCAACCTCCATCCGTTACTGTGCCTTCTTGTCTCTGCGCTTGTGCTCGGTCTGCTCTGGTATCAGGCAGTCAAGCTTGTCTCTCCTGAGGTTCGACTTTTTCGACACCAATCCCCAATCGGGCCGCCAACAGAGGAAGAGATTCGAAACCCTCCACCGGCTAACTCGGCGCTGGATGGAACAATGCTTCGACGCATCGCTTTGAGTGCAGGCATAGCTGCAATTCCCTGCTGTATCGCCTGGAGACTAGGGTTGGCTGGTTCACTGCGATTTCCTTCCCTATCGTCGGTCATCATGGCAGTCACGTACGCCGCCGCGGGTGAATGGTCATTGAGCGTCCTCCATCCAGACGGGCTTATCGGTCGAATGCTGCCCTTGACGGAATCGAACTTGCATCGAGGTGCCAGCGGGCATTCCTGGGCAGGCATTTGCCTGAGGGGGGCCGTCCTCGGATTATTTGTCTGGATAATTCAGTATGCAGGGCTATCGCTTCCATCACAGACTCTTCTCGGGTCGCTCCACGCACTGGGCACTTTTAATGTCGCGCAGTGGAACAGTCTGGCGCTTCACTATATGCTGTGCGTCGCAACGGCGTGGTTTGGTGGAGGCCTGTTTTTGTGGCTTCTTGTGCGCGAACGTAGCAAGACGCCCTTCTGGCTGATTGCGTTGCTGCTCCTTTGCGTGCCGTTCGCTTCTACTATGCGTCAGCCGTTCAATGCCAAAGCCCTCGCATTGCGCAATGATATTACACCCGAGATTATGAAGGATGTCAGGCCGTACCGGCCTGAGGCTCCTGCCAGTGGCGTTCCAAAC
>JANXLO010000576.1 GCA_025355115.1 Chthonomonadaceae bacterium | reverse complement strand
TGCCCTGGGTGAGGCTCAACTCATGCGCCAGGAAGTAGAGCGGAGGAGCTCCGATGCCTCCAGCGATAAGAATGTGTCGGCCCGCCTCACCGGACTGCCAGCGGTATGGGCTGCCCAATGGCCCCAGCAGCGAGACATGATCTCCACCCCGTTTCTGCGCTAGCCCGCTCGTGAACGATCCTCGAGCCAGATAGAGCACACTGCATGTTCCCGCCTGACGATCCACTCGATACAGGCTGAACGGTCGTCTCAGCAGCGGCGCATAGCTCTCCCCGAACAGGAGCTCCAGAAATTGACCCGGCTTCGCTGCCGCCGCAATCTCGGGAGCTTCGAACACGATCTCATACTCCTGGCCGATTACCCGCTCGTGCGAAAGCACTCTAGCCTCAGCGTCGTACCGCTTCCTAGTTGTTTCCCTATCTGTGCTCATAACGAAAAGTGTACCTCACACATCACCGCCATTCAAAGGCAAGGTCCTGCTTAATCCAGTACGCCACTCTTCACTGTCAACGATGCGTGAGAGGAAGTTAGCATGCCGTGCGGCAAGGCAAAGCAGCACTATTTCGTTGTTCGGTACATATGAAGGGCGGGGAGGGGATCAGGTGCATCGCCGAGAGTGAACACGATTTTATGCCAGCCCGGCTGTGGAATCGTGACGAGGGCCTGATTCTGGATGTGCAGTGCGGAATCGGCCCACTCCCAGGCGAGCAGGCTGCCCGTCGCGGAAAAGGCATAGGTGCCACGCGGCAGATAGACCGTGGCGGTAGAACTGTTTTTGCCGAAGGCGAAGTCGTTGGGATGCAAGGTAAGTTCCGTCGCCTCCGCCAGTGATCTACTCAGACCGCGTACATAGTCCTGCGAGTGCAGAAAATCTCCGACTTTCCCCGGCATGGTGCAGGCGCGAATGTCCTGGAACTGACGGCTGCCGTACAAGCTGTCGAGATAGAGCAATATCCCGACGAGATAGTCCATTCCCTCAGCGTCTTTTTTCGCCAACTGTCGGACATCGAGGCCGTCTCGAGCGGCCCGGCGCATGAGGGGGGCGACCTGTAGCGCGATGTAAGTATCGAGCTGATCCTGGGTGAGAAAAGGCAATATATCTGGCTTGATGCGAGCGGAGCGGACATCGGCCCATAGCCATTTCAAAAACATTCGCTCGCCCAGTACCCCGTCCGCATCGTCTTCTGGCGAGGTAAATCCACTCGCGCCGGGTACCAGAGCGAAATGACCATATTCATGCGCCAACTCGCGTGCCCACTCGATTGGTCGCCTTGGGGAGAACAAATCGTAAATGTAGATCTGATCCTTGAACTGTTCACCTGCTGTATCGGGGGACAGCCCGCGCTCCAGCCGGCGGGTGAGCCAGACCGACACCGTTTGATAGCGTCCTGGATGATCCGTTCGTAGATGAGACAGCATCTCCCCATGCAGCAGTAGCAGCATTCGCGCAGTTCTTTTCGCGAGAGGAAGCGCTTCAGCATCCGGCGCATGCACGACGAACCTGCGAGAATAGAGCATGACCGCGCCAAACCTATCCGAGGATTTTTTGGCGGTGTAGACACAGCATGCGGCCCGATAGAGATGTCGATACCGTCCGTCTGCAATGGGAGCGTGGTCCTGCACCGTGAGCAGCAAGCCGGGGAAAGGGCCATCCAACGTCTGTTTAATTGCTGAACTACTCTCCATCTGACCTGCAGTTAGCTCCGACTGAGGCAGCCCGTCCTGCGCCCTTGATCGAGTGGGTAACTGCATGAGGATTAGATAAAACGCCGCGAAGAGAAGCAGGGAGCGGATGCCGTAAGGCAGTAGAGTAGACAAGCAATACCAATTAACATAGTTTGTTTTAGAGCGCTTCATACTTGTCTATACGGAGGGCCGCGCAGCGTTAATTCCGTCTGTCAGCTGTTTTTGACGGCAGGAAAATGCGCGGATCACGCCGAATCCAGGCCGCATGGATATGCAAGAGAGTGCTGGCGCGTCTGAACAGCTCACAATTCCTGTCCGTGTCGGAACGATGGGCTGGAGCTATGCCGATTGGAATGGGCCATTCTATCCTGAGGCAGGGCCTGGACGGGAGGCGATACGATTATACTCCCGCGTCCTTGATGTCGTGGAGATAGACTCCACCTTCTATGGGACCCCGCGCGAAACGACGGTCCGCAACTGGCGCGATTCTACTCCTCCTGGATTCCTCTTCTGCCCCAAGATTCCTCGGCTTATAACCCATGATGCCGGGTTGCGTGATGTCGCAGCCCCACTCGAGGAGTTCACAGCGACTATGGCTCTGCTCGGCCCGAAGCGAGGGCCGATGCTGATCCAGCTGCCGCCAAGCTTCACACGAGACAGCCTTTCCGATCTGAAGACGTTCATGCCTCTGCTTGCCCAGGTATCTGACAGGACGGCCCGCTTCGCCATTGAGTTTCGCCACCGCAGCCTTGTCGGCCCCGACGTCTCCGAACTGCTTAGCGAGCATAATGTTGCGCTGGTGGCCGCCGACTATCCTGCGATGCCGAAGCGAATGGAGGCTACAGCGGATTTTACTTATGTCCGCCTAGTCGGCCGACATGGAGCGTATGAGCAGCATCGTGAGTCACAGGCCGACCGCTCTGCTGAGATCGCAGCATGGGCGGATGCTCTTCGCTCCAATCAGTCCCGTTTCTCTGTCGCCTATGTCTTCTGCAACAACGACTATGAGGGCTTCTCTCCCGCTACCGTCAACAAAGTCAAGCACTTCCTCGATCTGAAGGAATCACTGAAGCCCCCAGAATCACAGGGAAGCTTATTTTGACCGCTTTTTACGCGTTGGTCGACATTGAGGCAGCCCACACATGTTTGCTGTCAGAGTATGAATCTCCACTTAACAGAGGATGCTGACGAATGCTGAACTTTTTTTAAGCTAAAGCGTATCCTAAGTAAAGGCCATCATAAGGCTATCATTGGACTGACAGCATCCAAATTTTAGCTTCGTGATACTAACAGAAAAATAAGTCAATCGACACGGTTTGCAGATAGGGTAATCTACTTCTGATTTGGCGCGCAATTATCCGAGCTATCATTTCTTATATCACGCGCTGAAATTCCACGGTATATGATAATAGATTAGACCCTATTGCAGTCGTGCCATTTCTTTTATTCACAAAGCGGTCAGTACGATAGGCTGAAGACTTATTGAGATGAGAATTAATTTTTTTCATCACTGAGGAGGAATTCGAACTTACTGCGACGAATGTTGCGTCTTGATAGGATTATGAGATATACTGAGTAATGTGCAAACATTGCAAGATGTCCATAATTGCTTACAATGTGCCATCACGAATACAACTCAGAAGTTGTACTAACTGAAATCTCAACGGCGAGGAGGTGAAAAAACTGAAAGACAAAGTCAGCCCAGCGATAATTGCTGCAGCGGTAATCCTGACCATTCTGCTTCTTGGGGGATTGGGCTGGAAGTTTCTTGGCCCTGGCTCTAAGGACAGCGGATCGAATCCCTACTCTGGCGGGCATTCGTTTCCAGGAGGCAGCGGCGGCGGACCGCCTGGCGGCGGACCACATGGGAGTCCTAACCCGGGAGGCCCAGGAAGCGGTGGCCCAAGTTCTCCTGGAAGCGGCGGATAGAGCCAAACTCAGCATTTTTTCACTTTCGTCAGTGGCTCGTATGAGTTGCTGTCATTAAGAAAGGAGCGACCGAAATGATTCGGCGTACAAACGAGAACCGCAACACTAGCGGATTTACCCGGATCGAACTGCTTGTCGTCATCGCCATTATCGCCATTCTGGCGGCTATTCTTTTCCCTGTATTCGCGCAGGCACGCGAACAGGCTCGCACCGCCTCGTGCAGCAGCAACACTCGCCAGCTGGGGCTTGCGATCAACATGTACAAACAGGACTATGACGAGCACTTCCCATTTGGTGGATGGCGTCCCAACGGCGGCGACGGCACGTGGGACTGGCAGAATTCGACGGCCCCATACATCAAGAATAAAGCCATCTACTTCTGTCCCAGCTCCGGCGACGACAACGAGACAGCGGATCCCACTAGCTGGAGCTGGAACCGCAACCCTGTCAGCTTCCTCTATAACAATCAGCTTGGCGCAAACCGACAGCCCGTCTCCGATGCACTTGTCAACCAGCCCTCCAACTGCTGGATGGTCCTTGATGGCCACAGCGACTGGGGCTGCGCCCAAGCGAATACCAATGCCTGTATCGGAACCGACTGGCTGGGACGACCCAAGACCATCTGGAACCTGGAAGACACCACATTCGGCAACCAGTCCTCACTGATTACCGGCTGGCTCAGCTGGCAGGGATTCACCTGGGCGTTGCCCCGGCATCATGGCGGCGCCAACGTCTGCTTCGTAGACGGTCACGTGAAGTACGTGAAGGTGTCACCTGTGGAAAAAGGAATCTCGACTGCCAACGGCAATAA
>JANXLO010000574.1 GCA_025355115.1 Chthonomonadaceae bacterium | reverse complement strand
CCCGGTGAGGCCATAGCGGTTGCCGGGATTGAATTTGACGGACACGTTCTCGAACAGGGTTCGAGCGCCAAAGCTTTTGGTGACTTCTTGAACGACTATCATCGGTTGACTGAATCCTTAAACTTATCTCTGATCGACTGCAAGAGAACTCTCGAGGCGAGAGCGCAACCTCTATTATACCATGCTCGGAAAGAGCAGGCGCATGAGGGAACTCCATTGACTGAGGGATCGTTAGAAGAGTATGCTAATCTCAGTCAACTATGACCCACAGTCAGAAAGTGCGGGGCATGCCTGAAGCCTCCTCAACAGATAAACTCGCAGGACAACTTGGGGAGCCATTTTCCAAGGATCTACCGCACGACGCCATTCCCACAGGCCGCAGAAACCGCCGCAAAGCGGAGACGAAAGAGCGCCTTTTCGAATCGGCGGTGCAACTGCTTTCCGAGCGCGAATTTGATGCGGTGACTATCGAGGACATTACTGAAGCCGCTGACGTCGGCAAAGGCACCTTCTTTAACTACTTCGACAATAAAGAGGCCGTCGTTGGCTATTTTTTCGAGTACAAAATAGCGCGCCTGTCCGATGCGGCACGGCAGGTCGCCGAGCGAGGCGACAGCGTGGGCGACTCTGTCTGTGGGCTGCCAGGGGGGCCGATCTGGCAGAAAATGCTGAGCGTATTTAGCCTCGCCGCCGACAGTCCGAAGGAGAGCAGACGCCTCACCCGCACGCTTCTCTCCCTTGTTCTTACGCACCCGCGAGTGCGAGTGGCCTACGAGCAAATGATGCGCGAAATTGGCGAGCTGGTGCGAGGCTTTGTTGCGGAGGCTCAAGCGCAGGGCGAAGTTCGCGCGGACATGTCTGCGGAGCAGATCGTCTGCCACCTCCATATAGCGCATCTAGGCGCCCTCTCCTACTGGGCCTATTCGGAGCGTCAGGAGAGCATGGAGGAGATTCTCCACGGCTCCTACCGACTGCTCTGGGAGGGCGTCGCAAACCGGGATACAGTTATCGATGATGCTGGGCACTCCTCTATCAATGCACGGGAATAGCTCGGCCTCCGGGAAGCGATGCAGCCTGCTCGCACCAATAACGCAACATATTACGATTCCTCTGTTGCCGCCCCCAACGGCTCCAAGGACGAAGGATAGCATCAATGTTCAAAACAGTCTCGCCGCCTCGCCTTCAACAGCTCGGGATAAAATCTCTCAGGTTGCTTCCCCTGCTGTTGACAGCGGGCAATTCGTTGCCGTGCCTTGCGCAACAGATCCTTCCCGCCAACACGATGACAACGCTTCATCAATCGCCGCCTCCTATCACGCCGCAAGGGCCTGTGCCCGCTCCTGCCAAAGGGTACCAAAATCCTGAACAACCGCTTTTGCTTTCCCCCTCGCTCAACCAGGTGCTTGGCAGAATGCCTGCCCAGCCGCTGACGCTCCAGGACGTGGTGGCAATAGCGTTGACGACGAACCGCTCTCTCGCTCTCGCGGGTGAATCACTGCTGCGAGCCGTAGGCCGCGTTTCCGAGACGAGGGCGGCTTATCAGCCGACGGTATCCGCAGGCTATTCGCTGACTCAGCTCGATGCCGGCACCACCGCCAACATAGGGGGCAGGCCAGTTTCTTTGGTCAATCCGACTCAGAACCAGTTGGGCATCTCCGCAACCTTGCCGGTAGACATTTCCGGGCAGATTCGAGCCGCAGTTGACGTCGCGAGGTTTCAGGAGATCGCGACCCGGCTCGACATCAACCGCGCCCGCAATCAGATCGTCTTGGATGTAAAAAACGCTTTTTACGATGTGCTGCGAGCTCAGGCACTGCTGACCGTAGCGAATGAGACGCTGCAAAACACCCAGGATCGACTGTCGGAGACGCAGAAGAAGCTGGCAGCGGGAGTAGTCGCACCCTTCGATGTGCTGCGGGCACAGACGGACGTCGCAAATGCACAGCAGCAGGTCATTCAGGCGAGCACAGGGATTAGCCTGGCCTTTGCGGCCCTTAACAACACGATGGGGCTCGACATCAACACCTCACTCTCCATCACCGCGACCGACGCGGTCGAGAACCCGCCCGGGATTGCTCCGCCCAGCGCTTTCGTGCTGCCGAAAGCGCCGG
>JANXLO010000566.1 GCA_025355115.1 Chthonomonadaceae bacterium | reverse complement strand
CGGGAAGAACCTCACGACATGCGCGACAAAGAGGGGAATTCCCGCCGATTCGACAGCCGCGATCATCCGGTCACAATCCTCCAGTGAGCGGCCCATCGGCTTCTCGACAGAGATACCCTTGATGCCCAGGCTTCTTGCTCGTTCAGCTGCCGCGCAGACATAATGCACGTGAAAAGGCGTAGGACAGCAGACATCGACTAAATCCGGTCGTGTCTCTTTCAGCATAGCCTCGAAATTGGCGTAGCCAACCGCGGAATGCTTCTCGGCAAGTGCAGTCGCTGTATCGAGTTGGATATCCATCACTCCGACAAGGCTTGCGTTGGGGATCGCGGCATAGCACCCGGCATGCATCCCTGCCATCCCTCCCGCGCCCACGAGTGCCACACTCAGCATGATCAACTCCCGACAGTGTAATGGACTATGGTTCGCCAGCCCGGGGCAGTCATCCTGCTTATCTTTGAGGCTTACGATAGAGCCGATGTGGTTTAGCTTCAAAAGATTGCAACTGATTTCACAATCTGCTTGACCTCCGCTCTGCGGTTTAAGGTATAATTCCGGAAACAACTATCTTGCGACTTCAGACCTTGCCTCCGTTCTGAGGAAGCATCGTTTGCGACGGAATGCGGCACAAGGTGGCTCCAGTGAACCAAATCATTAATGGCAAAGTCCCGATCCCTACTCTGGAGCGACTCGCAACCTACCTTCGTTTCCTCATCGATCTAGAGCAGTCCAATGTGGATACCATATCCTCCGCAGAGGTGGAGCGGCAGACGGGGATAAACGCCGCACAGTTTCGCAAGGATCTAGCCCATTTCTACGATTCTTTTGGAGAATTCGGAAAGCCTGGAGTTGGATACAACGTTCTCGAGTTGAAGAGCCGCATCGCCCGCATCCTGAAGATCGATCGCGAACAGAGAATCGTCCTGGTCGGCGCCGGCAATCTTGGCTCCGCATTGGTCGGGTATTCCGGGCTGAAAGAGCACCACTTCAATCTCGTTGCCGTCTTCGATAACAACATCGCCAAAGTCGGCCGGCCACTCTGGGGGCTGGAGATTCAGGATGTCACTCGCATCGAGGAGGCAAATCTGACATTGTTGGCCCGAATTGCCATCCTCGCCGTGCCCGCGGGTTCCGCTCAGCACGTCGCAGAGCTGCTTGTCTCAGCGGGCATTCGCGCTATCCTCAATTTCGCCCCTGTCCTCCTCCGAGTCCCAGAATACGTCTTTGTACGGAACGTCTCTTTCCTGCAGGAGCTTGCTGTCCTCTCCTATCACCTCTCTTCGGTCGACGCGGAGTCTGGCTCAGCTGTGAACGGACATACTTCCGATCTCCTTCTAGATGCCCTGCATTCGCTTCCAGATACGTCCGAGCCTGCCACTCCCTCCGCCACTTTCCCCCCTGTGAAGCGATAGGCATCCCATGCCACGCTACTATCCCATTCATCTCGATATAGAAGGTCTTAAATGCCTCGTGGTAGGCGGAGGCCCTGTGGCGGAGCGCAGAGTGCGCGTGCTCATTGACGCAGGCGGAGCCGTGCTCGTCATTAGCCCCACTCTTACTCCGGCTCTTAAGCAATGGTGCGCAAACGGAGAGTTTGAGTTTCACGAGCGCGAGTACGAGAGTTCAGTGCTCGAGGGCTTTATTCTCGTGACCGCCGCGACTGATTCGCGGTCGGTGAATAAACAGGTTGCGCAGGATGCTAAAGCCATGGGAATTCGAGTCAACGTCGCAGATGCGCCGGAGGAAGGGGACTACGTCGTGCCCTCTGTCCTCAGGCGAGGGGAGCTGTGCGTCAGCATCACCGCCGGGGGCAACCCCCTGCTCTCCGCTCGGCTGACGGACGAGCTCGAAGCGCGTTTCGGGCCTGAATACGCAGACTATGTGGAACTACTGGCACAGATGCGCCTCTATATAAAGGAGAGGACACGGGACATGGCGATGCGTCGTATTGCGCTCGTCCACCTGCTCGATGAGGAATCACTACTGCTCGCTTCCATTAAGGAAGGCAGTCTCGGAATAGCTCACGCAAGGGCTATCGAGAT
>JANXLO010000554.1 GCA_025355115.1 Chthonomonadaceae bacterium | reverse complement strand
TTTCCGCAGGCTGTCATACTTCACTGGTTCGAAAATCAGCATCCATGCTCGGAGCGGTTCAGGAAGCGATTCGCCGTCGCCGCGAACGTCGTCTGCGGGGTCAGCGATTTTACGAGTCGTTGGATCGCGGAGCACTACGGCCTCACGGAGGTGAAAACTCTCTACAACGGGGTGGATGCGGAGCAGTTTCACCCTGCGGACTCGCATCCGGAGGGCCCTCCATTCATCAGCTTCGTAGGACGCACCGGCATCGAAAAAGCCCCGGATCTACTTCTGAAAGCAGCAGTCGCCCTCAGCGCTAAAACTCACGATTTCGGGCTGCAGATTGTCGGCTCGAATCACTGGGACCGCTTTGAACTGGATGACTATCAACGAGAGCTTCAAGGGCTGGTGGCGCAACTGAAAGCGGCTGGCGTCGAGGTGCGATGCCCCGGCCATGTGGGGCGCCCTGATCTTCCGGGGGTTCTGCAGAAGGCGCAGATACATGTTGTGCCCTCGCGATGGGATGAGCCTTTCGGGTTGACGACGGTGGAAGGCATGGCCTCTGGCCTGGCTGTGGTCGCCTCGAACACTGGCGGAACTCCCGAGGTGGTAGGGGAGGCGGGGTCACTCTTCGCCCGAGACTCTGTCGAGGAGCTTACTGCCTGTCTGGAGAGACTCGTGTGCGACACTGCCCTGCGCAGGGAGCAGGCGCATCGCGCACGGGAGAGGGCACTGACGTTTCCCTGGGAGAGGACCTGGGGCGACCTTCTGCGCTTCACAGGAGTCGCCTAGCGCCATGCACATCTGTTTTCTCAATGCGCCCATCGAGTACTATTCGCCCGTATCAGGCGGGGCGGTAGCGACGATCATTATGCAGTCGGCGCAGGCTCTGCAATGCAGAGGCCATGAGGTCACCGTCCTGACGATCACTAATGAGGACGAGATCTACTCGGTTGGTAAGGTGATTCCAATCGATGCGAGGCGTCGGGAGCAGATACACCCGCTTACTCGAAAGTTCGTCGCGCTGGCTGATCTCGTGCAGAAATGGGACTGGCCGTACTATCTTTACTATCTGCGCTCGTTCACAAGGGCGCTCCGAGGACTGAACCCGCAGCCTGACGTGGTCATTGTTTTCAACGATCTCATCTCCCCCCAATACATCAAGCGGGCGGTTCCGAACACGAAAGTCTTCGTCTGGCTTCAAAACCAGCAGGGCACCCGACAGAAGAACCTGTCGAAAACACTTGCGGCTACCACGGGTTTTCTAACGTGCAGCGCCTATATTCGGGAGTGGACAGCGCAAAAATACGGAATTCCGCTGGATAAATTCTCCGTTGTTCATAGCGGCGTGGATCTGGGGGCCTTTTATCCGCGCCCCGGCTATACCGCCCCAAGCGAAACCCTTCGAACGCTGTTTATCGGCCGGATCGACCCCAATAAAGGGCCGGACATCGCCGCGGACGCCGTCGGGGTACTTCAGCGTGAAGGGTTGTCGATTACTTTGACTGTGGCGGGTGGTCTGTGGTTCTACGGCAACGAAAATCAGATGGCAGACCCTTTCTTTCGCGCACTCACCGGAAAAATGGAGGCAGTCAGCGCTGTCTATGCCGGGCATGTGACGCGCCACGATGTGCCGGCACTGCTGCGCGAGCATGATGTAGCCTTCGTACTCTCACGCGCGAACGAGCCTTTCGGGTTAGTCGCTCTGGAGAATATGGCTTCAGGCTGCGCGGTTATCTCCTCTGATCGAGGCGGGCTGCCGGAGGCCTGCGGTGGCGCGGCAATGCTTGCGGATCCGGACGACTTCGAGGCAGTAGTTGGCATCCTGCGTCGATTGGCCACTCAGCCTGAGCTTTTGCGCTCGCAGAAGCGACGTGCCGTCGAGCGAGCTTCCTTTGCCTCCTGGGACAGTGTCAGCGAGAAGCTAATCGGAGCGTTGGATCCGAAGTGAGTCCGCATTCATCTCAATGTGCCTGGATGGCACAACCTTCTGTAGACGGAGCTTTTCCAAAATGGCTGTCATCGATGGCGTTGGCGTTCAAGCAGTTGTACGTGTCCTCGTGCGTAATCGCCTTGAGTATCTTGACGGCCTTCGGGGCCTCTCTGCCCTGTACGTTGTGATGTCGCACGCAGCGCTTGAAGCGCTTTGGAAGGGCAGGGAGAGACAACTCCCCGCTCTCCTGCGAGCTTTTCTCTCCCTTTTCAGTGTGGGAGGCTTCGCAGTCGCTATTTTCATCGTACTCTCAGGGTACTGCCTTATGCTCCCGGTAGCCAAATCTGCGGATGGTCACTTGCGCGGAGGAGTGCGTGCCTACATTGCACGTCGTGCATGGCGCATTCTGCCGCCCTACTACGCCGCTCTAGCATTCTCTCTGTTGCTCATTGCGCTCGTTCCCTGGATGCAGCATGAGACCGGCATAAGCACTCTGTCCTCGCTCCCTGCTTTCCGGCCTGATATCATCCTCACGCATCTTTTTCTAGTGCACAATGTGAGTTCAGATTGGGTCAATAAAATCGATAGCCCGCTCTGGACAGTCGCGACGGAGTGGCAGATATACTTTCTCTTTCCCCTACTCCTGTTGCCGGTGTGGCGGCGTCTTGGAATATTCGGAGCCGTGCTCATCGGGTTTGCCATCGGGCTAGGCATTCATTTCATTTTCCACGGAAGGTTCGACATGGCCGCACCGTGGTTCCTAGGGCTCTTCGCATTGGGCATGGCGGCGGCAACTGTAAACTTCTCAAGCAGACCTTTGGACGCTAAAATGCTGCATGGGATTCCCTGGGGATGGCTTTCTGGCCTTTCGGGAGCACTGATCGTCGCTCTGACCGTCTTTCTTAATGCTCATGGAAGAGTAAACAAGTTCCTGCCTCAACTCGAGATGCTCGTGGGCTTTTCGACTGCCTGCCTTCTTGTCTTCTGCACAAGGTTCCAGAACATCTCACCAAAAGATCAGCCCATAGTGCTAAGGCTGTTATCCTCACCTCGTTTGGTAGCATTAGGGGTCTTCTCCTATAGCCTCTACCTGACGCACTATCTGCTGATCGGTTTCCTGCACGGCATCTTGAACAATCTTCAAAATGCCACTCTCGAATGCATTGGGCTCCTACTATTGAGCCCTATAGTGTGCACTAGCTTCGCTTATCTGTTCCACGTAGCTTTCGAGCGCCGGTTTATGACAAGCCAAGTCAACCGCTCATAAGTCTCTGACTATATTCCATCATTAATTAGGACAGGGCCGCATGAACATCGCAATCGTCTCTAACTATTTGCCGAGCGGCAGCAAAATTGGGGTAGG
>JANXLO010000530.1 GCA_025355115.1 Chthonomonadaceae bacterium | reverse complement strand
CGTATCTAGAAAGCGCTCTGGCTATGTTCGACCTTCGTGACCTTCGGCCCGGCGAGCTGTTCTGGTGCGACACGGCCCGCAACGACATCGGCATCCAGTTCAGCGACAAGGAGTTTCGGCCTGTGCTGATCGTCAGCGTTCTGCCGGAGTTGCGCGGCGTGGGCGTCTACCCTTGCAGCCGCTTTCGCGATCTTCAGGGCCACAGCGAGCAGTTAGCCGATCCGTTCGGCGAGACCGAAACTCATATCATCTATGGCAAGGGCCTGTTCCTCATTCTGCCCGATGACCTTCATCCGCCCACCGCCTCGTGGTCTGAGTGGCCTGTGTGGAAGCAGACCCATCGCCGGGTCATCACAGATGATCTGCGTGTGCTGAAGCAGACTCGGCGCAGCGCCGACAAGCCTGCCGTGGAGACTGCTGCTCCCCCATCCGGCCTCAGCACTCGTCTCGGGGATGCGCTTGACGCAAATACTCTCGCCCGACTTGAGAAGATGAAAGCGCCTCCGCCCTCGCCTCCCAAGGCTCCGCTCCCTCCCCGGCCTCAAGCTCCACCCCGTCCACCGGCAGACCTATTCAAACGGGCGGTTGAATCTATACTGCCTTACCAGATTCTGCGCCCAGAGGAAGAAGAGACTCCCGACCAACCCGTGCAGCGTGGCAAGCCGCCCCGACGTCGAGGGTAGTTGCACCCTCTTAATCGTCTGTAATAGGACTTATCGGATTTCGCGAGCACGCATTTATCGCGACGTCTGTGTCGTTCAGTCCGTTTATCAGGAGGGACAGGAAGGAAAAGAGATATGGCGCAGACCGCAGAAAGTAATCAGTCCACGGGCGGCAGGATACGGCACCTCATCGTGATACTAGGCGACCAACTGGATCTGGAAGCCGGAGTGCTACGGGGGTTCGATCCCAGTCATGACCTGATCTGGATGGCCGAGGCGGAAACGGAATGCATACACGTCTGGTCGCACAAGGCGCGCATCCTCCTGTACTTGAGTGCCATGCGGCATTTCCGGGATGATTTGACGCGGCGCGGCCTGCCAGTGCAGTACCGCGAATTAAACAGTGATGCCGATAGCAGCTCGCTAGGCGAGCTGCTCGCTCTCGACCTCCGTCTGCTGCAGCCGCAGTGCGTGCGAATTACGGAGGCGGGCGACTATCGAGTTCAGGAAGAGATCGCTACCGTGTGCACGACGTGCGACATACCGCTCGAACTACTCCAGGATGAAAGCTTTCTATGTTCTACGCAGGAGTTTCGCGCCTACGCCGCCGGAAGGAAGAGCCTGCGGCTAGAGTTTTTCTACCGCGAGATGCGCAGACGCCGCAATATTTTGATGAACGGGAGCCAGCCCGCGGGCGGCACATGGAACTATGATCACGAAAACCGGGAAAACTACCGGAGCGCGCCACAAGGCATTCGTCATTTGACTTTCCCCCCGGATGGGCTTACGCTGGAAACGATGCGACTGGTTGAGGCGCGCTTCCCGCACCATCCAGGCAGCCTTGAGGCGTTTGACTGGCCGGTGACGCGGGAGGACGGACTGGCTCTGCTGTCCGACTTCGTCACGGAGCACCTGCCGTATTTCGGGTCACATCAAGATGCGATGTGGATGGGTGAGCCGTTTCTGCATCATTCACGGCTGTCGGCCGCTCTGAATTTGAAGTTGCTGCGCCCCCTGGAGGTCGTGCAAGCGGCCGAACGCGCGTATCGTACCGGAGCTGCGTCCGCCGCCGACGCCGAGGGCTTCATCCGTCAAATATTGGGCTGGCGTGAATATGCCCGTGGCATTTATTGGCTCTACATGCCTGAATACCTGCAGCGCAACGCGCTTGGCGCTCACGAGCCGTTGCCCGTATGGTATTGGACAGGGGAGACAGAGATGAACTGTCTCCGCGAGACGATCCGGCAGACGCTGACGCTCGGGTACGCCCATCACATACAGCGGCTGATGGTTACTGGGCTATTCGCCCTGCTGTTGGGAGTGGATCCGGTAGAGGTGCACCGCTGGTATCTGGCGGTGTATGTGGACGCTGTAGAATGGGTGGAGTTGCCTAACACGCTGGGAATGAGCCAGCATGCTGACGGCGGCGTGATGGGTTCGAAGCCGTACATTGCCAGTGGAAAGTACATACAGCGAATGAGCAACTACTGCCAGGGCTGCCGATTCCGGCCGGAGGTGGCCGCAGGCGAGGACGCATGCCCGTTCACAACGCTATACTGGGACTTCGTGGGCCGACACACCGAAATGCTGCGTCGGAACCCGCGCACTGTGATGCAGGTCAGGAATTGGGAGCGGATGCCGCCGGAGAGAAAGGAAGATGTCATTCAATGGGCGGCAGTGCTGCGAACCCGCTTGGGCACCAGCGAAGGAGCAGTGTGAGTGCAGCCTCTGGAATGCATAAACCTGTTCGAATAACGTGGGCCTAACGCTACCTCCGCCTTGCCGACCACTCTGTGCTATGTGAGTCCGCCAATATACAGAGTCAGTGCTGACGCTGTATGCAGACCAGCATGACATCGCAGGAAAAGCCCCGGAGGAGCGAACGCTCCTCCGGGGCTCGGTCTTTGCTTCATCCTCAACTGGCGGGAGGCGGATCGAGATAGAGATCGATCTCCTTCAGCGCCTCCGCGGTCACCGGCGGCTCAAGGTCGCGTATTTGCCGCAGGAAATCTTGCCCGGTGAGCCCAAGCGCGACGAGCGCCTCGATCAATGCGACCTGCTCGTCCTCGGAGAGATCCCTCACTCGATCGACCAGCTCCCCCAGATCCGAAATCGCCTGCTGCATCAGCGGATCGGTCAGAGACGGAAGCTCTGTATTCTCCATTCCGTATCGTTGTGCGACATGGTAACTGATCGCCTCCCCGATTGCTCCCAGAGCCAGCAGGCGAGAGGACTCCACGGCAAGCAGCGGACGCAACTGGCAGAACACAGCGTCCGGCGCCCGGCGCGCCCACACCTCCAACAGGCGTCCGATTTCATAGTCCCACTCGTCCCGGATCCGTGGCCCCCACTCGCTCAGGTCCGGCGGGGTGCGGACAAGCTCGACGATGACATCCAGCCACTCGGCCGGCGCCTCCTCCACCCACTTCGTTCGGAACTCTTCTCGCTCCTCCCAGTCCGTGAATGGCCCGAAGATGTCGCCCATCGATCGATCGGACACCACCATCAGCCCGCTCCTGGCCCAGGATTCGACTGGCGAGAACGGGCTCGCCATGTCCACGAGCAGATCGGTCACCAGCTTCCGAATGCCACCGCCATTCTCCTCATTTATGATGATTTCCGGGTTTTCCGATTTGTTCAGGTTGCCGTTGACCGGCCCCCTCAAATAGCGGAAAAAGCGTGCGAACACGTTCATGACCCCCTGTTTCCTTCGTGCGCGCTGGCTCGGCATGCGCGTTCTCTGTTTCATGTAGATAGAGGACGCGCCTGCGCCGCCCGACGCTGCGACAA
>JANXLO010000520.1 GCA_025355115.1 Chthonomonadaceae bacterium | reverse complement strand
TTGTCGCCTTCGGCCCAGACCGCGAGATTGCCCAGGAGGACGGTCTCGGCGAGCTCGGAGGCGTAGTCGGGGAAATTGGACATGGCAGGCTCGCCGCCCCGAATGGCGCGGACGAACTCCTCCCAGTGGCCAGGCGAGACGGGGTATTTCACCTCCCCCACATCCACGCCTCCGACGACATGCCCGCCGCTGCCGCTGTCTCCGGGCGTGTAGAGCACCCCTTTGTCGCCGATGACGAGCGAGCCGCTTGAGGGCACGTTGACGCCCTCCTGCAGCAGGTCGGAGGGTATCAGCTCCTTCAGAGGCAGGTTGCCCCCCTCGTACCAGACCATCTTGACGGCAGGCCGCTCGTTGGTGGCCGCGAACTCGTACGTGATCCGAGCCGATTTCGGGTAGCTGTCGTGGTTGGTGCCGGATGACGTCGCAACGACCGAGATGGGATTGCGCAGGCCGAGCGCCATGAAAGGCATGTTCACCGTGTGGCAGGCCATGTCGCCCAGCGCGCCAGTGCCGAAGTCCCAAAATCCGCGCCAGGCGAAGGTGTGATAGCCGTCGCCGTACGGGCGCATCTTCGCCGGGCCGATCCACAGGTCCCAGTCGAGGTTGGCCGGGACGGGCTTCTCCGCCGGGCGGTCGATGCCCTGCGGCCAGATCGGGCGATTCGTCCAGACGTGGACTTCCTTCACCGCTCCCAGCGCCCCAGCACGAATTTTGTAGGCATTGCTGCGCAACGTGTTGTCGGCGGTGCCCTGGTTGCCCATCTGCGTGGCGACCTTCATCTTGCGGGCGAGCTGTCCCAGTTGCCGGCACTCGTGTATGCTGTGCGCGAGCGGCTTCTGCGTGTAGCATGCCTTGCCCATGTGCAGAGCCAGGGCGGTGGCGGGGCCGTGCGAATGGTCGGGAGTGCTGACGGTGACGCCGTCGATCTCCTTGCCCATCTCGTGGTACATTTTGCGGTAGTCGCGGTACTTCTTCGCCTTGGGGAACTCCATAGCCTTGTGGTTCAAGGTGTTTTCGTCCACGTCGCAGATGGCGACGACGTTGCCGAAGCGGCCCGCATCGCTGGAGTCGCTGTCGCCCTTTCCGCCCACGCCGATGCAGGCGAAGTTAAGCTGGTCGTTGGGGGATTTCGGCTTGGCCTGACCGCTTGCTTCGGTGCCGGCCCATACGCCAAACGCCGTCACCGCGGCGGCCTGCAGAAATTCACGTCGATTGCCTTGTTTACTCATCGGTCTTACTCCTCTTTACCAGGACATCGCTGTCCGTCCCTATGATTGGTAATTCGCGCTTACTCGAGCCTTTTCCTGTTAATATTCCACTGCTACGAGGAGATCTGCTCCAAATATTGTCGATGGCTCCTACCATGGGAGCACTTCATGCTGGCCGTGTTTTGACGGCTCCGTGGCGCTGCGTGGTATAATAAGAGGTGATAAGCGATATAAGCAAGCTGAAGTGACGTCATGAAACAAGCAATGACAGTCGTTGTGGGGATGAAGGTACGGCTGCGTAAACAGCATCCTTGCGGCAGCGATGAGTGGACGGTGACGCGCACCGGTGCCGATGTCGGCATGGTGTGCTGCGGTTGTGGGCGGCGGGTGATGCTGGAGCGCGAGGATTTTGAGCGCCGCGTTCGGCTAGTCGTACATCCTGTCTCTGACGCCGATGCCTCCGCGGGAGACTAGCTTATGAAGATGAACTTCTCGCGGCGCTATTTGTGCCTCTGGCTGCCAAGCGGAAGCGTTGCAGTTGGTATCGTGGTGCTCGGCGGCCTCCTGAAGGGCCACCATGCGCCGCGTCATACGCCCGATGCTCGTTCCAGAACGAACGTCCCGGTGACTTCTGTAGGCTATCGGGGCCGAACTCATGACGAATCTGCAACCCTTGAGATTCATGCTGATGCCACGCGAACGGCACAGGTGGATCTGACAGAGCATATGGCTCTTGAGGAGGCGATTGCACGCGTTGCGCCGCAGCCGGCCCTATTCGACCCAAGCCCGATTTTGCCGCCCTCCTGGAGACTCTGGGGTCGCCTCGCGACGTCGCCCGCCCCGGTGACTTCAGCGACCGATGCAGCGATCCTTGCCGGGGCCTTTCATTCCGCGCAGGGCATGACACTCTGCCTTGTCAACCGGTCCGCAGAAAAAAAAGAGCTTCGACTGCTGATTCGCCTGCCACAGGGCGTCTATAAATGCGAGCGACTGACGTTCTCGCCGTCCGATGCGCCGGTCGTAGCCGGGGAGCCTGCTCGACCAGAAGTGAGGCCTGTGGCGCAGCAGACAGGCGCTACAGCAGAACAGCCCCCTTCCGCGGAACCTGCAGCACAGTTGGAGCGGCTTCAGGGCCCGGTTATTAGCTCGACCGCCAATATCCACAAAAGTTTCGTGCTGTTGCCGGGACATGCCTGCCTCTACCGCTTCACCGACGAAGCGCAGGCCTCGCGCAGCGCCCTGAACGAAACGTACGATCGACTGAGCGATATGGCCCGGCAGACGCCGGGCCCGGCGCACCGCCTGCGTCATATCCTTGAGGAGGCTGATCAAGTTCGAGGCAGCCTCTCACCCGGAAACGGCAAAAGCACTGGTGCCCGACTCTCCGGAATCCACCGCCTGCTGCTGGTCACCGCGCAGGTGCAGTCCATGCAGCGCAACTATCAGCAGCGGCGCAATGTCAACGCCGAGCAGGGCGCGGCACTCATGGGCGCACTAGAGCGGCTGACGGACGCACTGGCCGAGACCAGCTCCGCGCTGCTGGAGATTGTGCCTCAGATAGTTGCGACAGAGGAGCGTGCCGCGCCTGTGGATCCGTCGTCCGTTGCCTCCGGCAAGCCTGCCGCGCCCCGGCACCTCATTGTGACGATGTCGCTTACGAACCTGGGGAAGCAGAGCGTCAGCATGGTAAAGCTTGGGCTTGACACTGCTTCCCTGCCCGCTGGAACGGTCTGTGAGCCGGACGATCCGGCTTACTTCGGAGCGGTTCATCCCGGTCAATCGGTGCGCGCCGCCTTCAGGCTTCGATGTCCCGCGGACAGTGCGCTCCCGGCGAACC
>JANXLO010000508.1 GCA_025355115.1 Chthonomonadaceae bacterium | reverse complement strand
ATGAAGCAGGCGGTGAAGCAGAACCGGAGACAGGTATAGTACGAAGGATCGGGTTATGGATATACTGTCCGCAGAGCGTCAGGGACTGCTTCCCGCGCTCTCGTTGCTCAGGTTGATGGCGCTCGCTCGGGAAGGTGACCGGCGCGAAGGCATTCTGATGCGGCAGGGCAAAGGGTGGTTTCAGGTTTCAGGCGCGGGGCATGAGTCGCTCGCCGCTCTCGTATGCGCCCTGCGTCCGGACGACTACCTTTTCCCCTACTATCGCGACCGCGCCATGGCGCTTGCGAAGGGCGTCTCGAACTACGAGCTGGCACTGGCCTACTATGCGCGCCGTCAGAGCAGCAGCGGCGGTCGTCAGATGCCCGGCCACTATAGCGACCGCGCGCGCAACATCTTTTCAGTCGCCACTCCCACCGCATCGCAGTGCCTTCCCGCGGCCGGAGCCGCCTGGGGATTCAAGCTGGCGAAGAGCGACCAGGTGGCTCTGACCACTGTGGGCGACGCGGCGACGCGCCAGGGCGAGTTCTACGAAGCAGTGGCTTTCGCGGCTCAGGAAAAGCTGCCCGTGATTTTCGTCATCGAGGACAATCGGTATGGCATAAGCACCCCCACCGAGCCCATGTTTCCCTATCGCCTTGGCGTGCTGGGAAGCGAGCATATGGTGCGGATCGATGGCCGCGACGCCTTCGCCCTGTTCCAGGCGGGCCAGTCTGCCATCGCCAGGGCTAGATGTGGCGACGGTCCAACTGTCCTGTGGTGCCAGATCGACCGGCTCTGCTCGCACACGAGCAGCGACGATCAGCGCCTGTATCGGGACGCCAAGGACATCGCTCTCGACCGTTCCCGCGACCCTCTCGAGATTCTGGCGCAGCATCTTTTCGAGACGGGCGAACTGGCGGAAGCCGACTGGCTGCGGGAGATGGCGGAGATCGCAGATCTAGTCGATGCAGACTATATGCAGGCCGAGTCCGCACTCGGCCCAGACCTCACTGCGGTTCTCAACCATATTTTCGCGGTACCATCCCCCGCACGTCCCCTCTCGTTGCCAGGCACCGAAGCGACTACTATGGTCGGCGCGCTTAATCGCACACTGCATGTCGCCGTCAAGCAGGATCCAAGAATCATCCTCTTCGGCGAGGATATCGAGGACCCGAAGGGCGGCGTATTCGGCGTGACGAAGGGGCTGTCTAAGCAGTTTCCAGGTCAGGTGTTTAATGCGCCGCTCGCGGAGGCCACCATTCTGGGGGCAGCCGTCGGCCTGGCAGCTTCGGGATGGCGACCGGTCATCGAGATTCAGTTCATAGATTTTATCTGTCCGGCCCTCAACCAACTGATGACGCAGGCGACCTCGTTACGCTGGCGTACCTGTGGCGACTGGCAGTGCCCGTTAGTTATCCTAGCCCCCTACGGAGCCTACTTACCTGGCGGTAGCTTGTGGCATAGCGCGAGCAATGAGGGAATGTGGGCACATATTCCGGGGATGCAGATCGTCATCCCGAGCACGCCCGAGGATGCGGCCGGACTTCTGTGGACGGCGATGCAGTCGGATGACCCGACGTTGATACTGCTTCCCAAGCACATCTTCCGCAAGCGCGTCTTAATCTCAGGGCCGCTACAAGCAGTCCCGTTCGGGCTCGCGAAAACCCTGCGTGAGGGCGCCGACGTGACGTTGGTGGCGTGGGGAAACTGCCTCGAGCTAGCGGAAAAAGCGGCGGATCTGTTCGAGATGGAGGGTATCGCGGTCGAAGTCATCGATCTGCGCAGCATTGTCCCTTGCGACTATGCAGCCGTGGCCTCTTCGCTCGCGAAAACGGGGCGTCTGGTCGTCGTCCATGAAGACAGCAGAACGACCGGTATTGGACAGTCGCTGATCGCCGAAATGGTCTCCCACGAATCCAGCTTCAACTCCCTTCTCTCCTCGCCACAGCTAGTCGCCAGGGACGATGTGCCCATCCCCTTTCATCCCGATCTCGAATACGCGGTTCTCCCAGATTTGGAAGAGATCATCGTGGCGATCAGGCGGACTCTTGCTTAGCGGTTGCCTTGGAGATCGTGAAAACAATTTCGGGCTGGGTACGTAGAGGGGTATAGCTGCCTCCTGATGCGCCTGCTATGCGTTCGGGCACGAGGAGTGCGGCGTGAGGAGAAAAGCAATGGCTGGTATTGGATCTTCCCCCTCTGGCAGCGCCCGTCCATCGGGCGGCCGCAGCCGAGTTAAATTCTTTATGTTTGCTACTCTGGCGATGTTGGGCATTGGCTTTTTCGTTGGAGTCGCCGCGACGAAGCGAGCAGTTGCTGGCCCTCCGTGGGCGCAGAGGCTTTTCGGCATCGAGTTGCCGCCTCCGCAGGAGGCAGTTGTCTCACGTCCTGCGGCAGCGCCGCCTGCTCCGGTGGTCGTTCCTCCGACAGTGCCTCCTCCTGTCATACCCGTTCCTGAGAATCATGTCGAGACTGCCCCTCCCGGCCCAATCTCCGCGTCAGGCTCGCAACCGCCGGTTGTCGACAATCAGGGATTCCTCGGCCACTGGGAGATATCGGACGAGGTTCCAATTGGGGATGGCACTGCGGCCAAAATCACTTCAGGCTACGTGTTCAACCCTGACGGTACAGGCGAATTCGACGCCAATGGGAAGAAAATGTACGGCCTACGCTGGACGATCTCTGGGGACTTCCTGACTGTCATTTATGACAACGATCAGGCTCCGCAGGGCGACAGCGGCGGTGTGCGCCTGCGTTGGTCGGTGAACACTGAGAAGACGCTCCTTACACTGGCTCCCGAGAATGGAAAGGACGCTCGCGCTTCCCTCTACGCGGCCGGGCCGGGCGTCTACCACAAAAAATAAGCGGGAGCAGACGACAATGCAGCCTTCGCCTCACGCCTCAATTGATCTTCGTGCGCGAGCGTTCCGTGCCATGCAGGAGGAGGGTTTCGTGCCAGTGCTGCCGCCTGAGGCGCAGCGGGAAGTGGATTCGATCCAGTCCGGCCCGGATTCCTCCGTCTTGTCTTCGGGCATCCGAGACCTGCGATCCATGCTATGGTCATCGATCGACAATCGGGAATCACGTGATCTCGATCAGGTTGAAGTTGCGGAGACTGTGCCGAACGGCAACATCCTAATGCGAATCGGCATCGCGGACGTCGATGCCTACGTCCCCCGCGGCTCGGCCCTAGACCGCCATGCGTTCGACAACACTTCGACTATCTACACAGGCATATCGATCTACTCCATGCTTCCGGAGCTTCTCTCCACAGATCTGACGTCTCTGCTCGAAGACCGCGACAGGCTGGCGGTGGTGGTCGAAATGGAGGCGGCTAGCTCCGGCGAGATCGTCGTCTCCTCCGTATATCGCGCATTGATTCGGAACCGGGCGCAGCTGACGTATGAGGAGATCGGCGACTGGCTCGAGAATCCCGCTCGTCATCCTTTAGGTGAAAATGTTGAGGGCCTTCAGGCGCAGTTGCAGCTCCAGCATCAGGCAGCACGCTGGCTACAGGCGCTCCGAACCAAGCGAGGCGCACTGGAGTTCGATACGGTTGAGGCGCGCCCTATCATGGAGAATGGCAGGGTCGTCGGCCTCGACGTGCCTAAAAAAAATGAGGCGAAGCTACTAATTGAAAACTTGATGATCGCCGCGAACACCACCATTGCCGCGCGTCTGCTGAGCGCGGGCATTCCGTCTCTGCAGCGCGTCGTCCGATCGCCGGAGCGATGGCCCCGCATCGTCGATCTGGCGAAGAGTTTGGGGTACACGCTTCCCTCCATTGCCGATCCGGCGTCTCTATCCGCGTTTCTGGCGGCTCGAAAAGCGCAGGATCCAGATCATTTTTCTGATCTCTCTCTATCTGTGGTCAAGCTATTGGGACCGGGCGAATACTGCGTCGTGCAGTCCGAGAGCGACATCCACGGCCATTTCGGCCTTGCCGCCTACAGCTACACGCACTCCACAGCTCCCAATAGGCGCTACACCGACCTCATCATCCAGCGGCTCTTGAAGGCTCAGTTGGCAGGGAATCCGTCGCCGTACACTCCGGAGGAACTCGGTACAATCGCCCGTCAGTGCAACCTGCGCGAGAGCGCGGCGCGCAAAGTGGAGCGACTGATGCGCAAGGTCTCTGCCGCCGATCTGCTGCAGCCTCATATCGGGCAGACATACGACGCCATCGTGACAGGCGCTCTGCCCAAAGGGACATTCGTTCGCCTGCTGCATCCCCCTGTCGAGGGGAGAGTCGTCGCGAATGAACAGGGTCTTGACGTCGGCGACCGTACACGCGTCCGACTGCTGGATGTGAACGTGGAGCGCGGCTTCATAGACTTCGCCGCACTGTAACAGCCGCCGAAGAGCTCAAGCGCTCAAATTTGAATTTTCCTGCGCGAAAGTGATAATCGAAAATGCGTGTCGTTCAACTTCAACACCCGGTCGAACGGCGGAGGATCGCGCTCGTCGAGGAGCCAGGACTTCGCCTGCTTCGCACTCACTCCTCTGTGGTGGAGGCGGCGAATCACGCCCTACTGGCCGGCCGCTCCCTTAAGGAGACGCTTGGCGACGATCTTTCGGACACTGTGCTGGACTATGACGAAGTCTATTTTAGGCGCTCCGAGTGGAGTCTGCTTCCAGCGGCGGATCATCCTACGGAGCAGGCGCGTTGCATGGTGAGCGGCACCGGGCTGACTCATAAAAAGAGCGCCGCCAACCGCGACGCGATGCATCAGAACACTGGCCAAGTCGTTGCGCCCATCACCGACAGCATGAAAATGTATCAGTGGGGCGCAGAGGGCGGACGGCCCGAGCCGGGCGTCATCGGCGTCCAGCCGGAGTGGTTCTACAAGGGCAACGGCGCGATTCTGCGAGCGCACGACGAGGCCCTGGAGGTTCCGGAGTTCGCGGAGGACGGCGGAGAGGAGCCGGAGGTTGCGGGAGTCTACCTCATCGGAACGGACGGCCAGCCGTATCGCCTTGGCTTCGTGACGGGCAACGAGTTCTCCGATCATCAGATGGAGCGCAGAAACTACCTCTATCTCGCCCCCTCGAAAATTCGCACCTGCGCGATTGGGCCAGAACTCGTGCTGGACGAGACCTTCGCCGATGTCCGCGGAACCGTGAAAATCGAGCGCGATGGAGCCACTGTCTGGTCACACGACATCGGAACCGGCGAGGCGAACATGGTTCATAGCCTCGCCAATCTGGAGCACCACCACTTCAAATATCCGCTCCACCGCCGTCCCGGAGACCTGCACGTCCACTTCTTCGGAGCCGACGCCTTCAGCTTTGGCGAAGGTATCGTCCTGACTGACGGAGTTCAGATGATCGTGCATTGGGAGTCCCTGGGCAGGCCGCTCCGCAACACGGTTCGCATCTCCGCATCGCCGCCTGCATTACGGTCAGTCCGCACTCTCTGACGTCGACGCTACTCCCCACCCGGTAATTTGGCAGGGATGGTTGGAGCGGAGTGGCGCTGGTAGGCATCGAGCACTCTTTTCAGGTAGTTACCGGTGTAGCTTTCGGGCACGGCGGCGACCTGCTCCGGAGTGCCGATGGCCACAACCTTGCCGCCTCCATCCCCGCCCTCTGGCCCCATGTCTATGATCCAGTCGGCGGTCTTGATGACGTCCAGGTTGTGCTCTATGACGAGCACGGTGTTGCCGGAGGTGACGAGACGGTTCAGCACGAAGATCAGCTTCTCGACGTCGGCGAAGTGGAGGCCGGTCGTCGGCTCGTCGAGTATGTAGATCGTGCGTCCCGTGCTTCGCTTGGCGAGTTCGGCTGCCAGCTTCACGCGCTGCGCCTCGCCTCCAGAGAGCGTCGTGGCGGGTTGCCCAAGACGGAGATAGTCGAGGCCGACGTCGTGCAGCGTCTGAAACTTCCGGGCGATGTTGGGCAGGGAGGCGAAATACTCCACCGCCTCAGAGACAGTCATGTCCAGCACTTCGGCGATGGACTTGCCTTTGAACTTCACCTCGAGCGTCTCGCGGTTGTAGCGCTTTCCTTTGCAGACCTCGCACGGCACATAGACGTCGGGCAGAAAGTGCATCTCGATCTTCAGGATGCCGTCGCCTTTGCAGCTTTCGCACCTCCCGCCCTTCACGTTGAAGGAGAATCTTCCCGGCTCGTAGCCTCGCATTCGCGCATCCTGCGTCTTGCTGAACAGATCGCGAATGAGGTCGAAGACGCCGGTATAGGTGGCGGGGTTGGAGCGCGGAGTACGTCCGATTGGCGACTGGTCGATGTCGATCACCTTGTCGATGAGGTCGATGCCGCGGAGCTCGTCGTGCCCGCCCCAGACGGTGTGTGAGCCGTAGATTCGGTTCATCAGAAGCGGGAAGAGAGTCTCCTGGATGAGAGTGGATTTGCCCGACCCGGAGACGCCTGTCACAGCGACGAAGAGGCCAAGGGGAATGCGAATCGAGACGTTTTGAAGATTGTGCTGCTTCGCGCCCACAAGCTCCAGCCAGCGGTCGCCCGGCTCTCGTCGTATTGGGGGAACGGCGATCTGGCGCGTCCCGCTCAGGTATTGGCCCGTGATGCTGGCGGGGTTCGCCTTCACCGCGGCGGGAGTGCCCTGCGCGACCACATAGCCGCCGTGCTCGCCCGCTCCTGGCCCGATGTCGATGAGCCAGTCGGCTGCCTCCATCGTCTCCTCGTCGTGCTCCACGACCAGGATCGTGTTGCCGAGATCGCGCAGTCGCTCCATCGTGCGGATCAGGCGCGTGTTGTCGCGCTGGTGCAGGCCGATGCTCGGCTCGTCCAGGATGTAGAGGACGCCCATCAGGCCACTGCCGATCTGCGTGGCGAGACGGATACGCTGCGCCTCGCCGCCCGCCAGAGTCGCGGCTCCCCGGTTCAGGGTCAGATAGTTCAGCCCGACGTTCAGCAGGAAGCCGAGGCGCGAGCGGATCTCCTTCACGATCTGACGGGCGATCATCTGTTCCCGCTCCGTCAGTTGCAGCCCCTCGAAGAAGCCGAACAGCTTCTCCAGCGACATCCCGCACAGGTAGGCGATATTGCGC
>JANXLO010000439.1 GCA_025355115.1 Chthonomonadaceae bacterium | reverse complement strand
TGTTCGCGCAGATGCCGCATCAGCGCGAGGTCTGGAGCGGCTACAGCGCGCAGATCAGCGACTACACGGCGGCCGATCTCCCCGCCAAAATGCAGACGCCGGAGGGCTTTCATCTCGCCCAGATCATCGACCCGTACACTTACAGGGAACGCCTCACTCTTCCGAAGCTAATCATGAACGGCACGAACGACCCCTACTGGGCGACCGATGCGCTCAATCTCTACTGGGACGAGTTGCCCGGCCCGAAGCACATCCTCTATTTCCCCAACTGCGGGCACGGCCTGAGCATCACCGACCGGATGTCGCGCGGGGTGCGGGCGTTTCTGCACTTCGTCGCGAATTCGGCCCCATTGCCAAAGCTCAGCTGGGAGTTCACGGCAGGAGAGGGATTTTTGACCCTCGTGGCCGATGCCGCCGCGAGCTCCTTCAATGGCCTGCTCTGGCACGCCAGTTCCGAGACGCAGGATTTCCGAGGCTGTGTTTGGGAGCCGGCGCCGATGATCTTTGCCGACGAGGTATGGAGAGGCGCCGTCCCGCTGCCGAAGACGGGCTATCTGGCCGCGTTCGCGGAGGTCGAGTTCGCGCTCTCCGACCTGCCCTCCTGCACCCTCTGCACACAGATGCACATCGCGGACTGCCGTGCTTTTTGAGGACGACTGTGCGAACGGGGAGAATGGCTGCCGTGAATGATGGAGACTGAACTGCCGGAGGACTGGAATCGGGAGGAGTGCGCGGACAGTCCGTTTCACCTGTCCGCGACTCTGGCGAGCGGGCAGAGCTTTCGCTGGCGCAGGGATGCGCGTGGCATATGGTGGGGGGCTGTCGAGGAGACCGTGATCACTGCCTGGCAGGCGGAGGGACAGCCGGACAGCCCGCTTCGCTGGCAGACGTTCCCAGAGGCAAATCGCCGAGAATTCGTCCGCAACTACTTTCGGCTGGATGTCGATCTTCCCGCACTCTACAGAGAATGGATCGCCGCCGAGCCGCAGATGGCCTACGCGATCTCCGCTTTCAGGGGACTGCGAATCCTGCGCCAGCCGACAGCGGAGTGCTTCTTCGGGTTTCAGTGCGCCACGTGCAACACCGTCCTCAAGATCGAGCGCACCGTGCGCAAGCTAGCTGAGCGCTATGGAGCCCCGATCCCTGTGCCGCACAGTTTGCCGTTCCCCGCGCCAGGCCCTTTCCATGCGTTTCCGACCGTGGCCACGCTCGCGGCGGCGGACGAGAGCGAGCTTCGCGCCGACCTGTGGGGCTACCGCGCCCCGCGTGTGATCGCCCTGGCGAAGGGCCTCCAAAGCCTCCCCGAGGACGATTGGCTGCTCTCGCTGCGCTCACGGCCCTACGCCGAAGTCCACGCCGCCCTGTCAGCCCTGCACGGCATAGGCGCGAAAATAGCGGACTGCATCTGCCTGTTCGCGCTCGATAAGGACGAAGCTGTCCCTATCGACACGCACACCCGTCAGATCGCCGTCCGCCTCTACCGCCCCGATCTCGCCGCCTCCTCCCTCACCCCCCGCGTCTACGCCGCGCTTGCAGAGACCTACCGCTCACGATTCGGCTCCTATGCAGGCTGGGCGCAGCAGTACCTCTTCTTCGCCGAACTCCGTCGCGCCGCAGACTACCTTCCTCACGCGGAATGACGTCGCACGGTAGCGCGATCCTCTACTGAGACAAACTGAATGTAAAAAATACTCGGCAGGAAAAGCAAACTTCTTACAGACGGGACTGAATGGCTCTTTGAGAGTTGGTGCTTCCTTGACGAACTCGGTGGGTTCGGCTCTCATCCTCCTGAACAGGGGCAGGAATTACTTCGGCAGCCGACGAACATACTGAAAGTAGCACGTGCGCTTCGTCAGTCTGGTCGCTATTCTGAAGGAGAGGGCATTGACTGAACTAACCGAAGATCAAAGACGGTACTTCCGCAACGCTTTCAAGCAAGCCCGTGAAAAGGCATTTCAAGACGCAGAATCCTTCGACGAAATCATATTCGTCGTAGAGCGATTGGGCAGTATCCTTTGTGATGAAACTAGAACTTTAGGCGGGTACCGGGATAAAATTGTAGAGTTTGCTAAGGATTCTCCGCTCTGCTGCACGGGGGGCGACCTCCATACTCCATTCCCGATACTATATAAAATTGTTACGAACGCACGAAATGATGCCATGCATCAGGGAGCATTTGCGCGTCATCTTACTGCACACTGCATCGAACTGGCCTTGGTTTTGGAGGACGCAATGAGGATGCATAAAACTGTATCAGACTTTATGGTCATGAATCCGATTTGTGCCGAGATGTGGCTGCCGATCAGCATCATACGTCAGCAGATGCTTGCGAATTCCTTTTCGTACCTACCCGTTTTCTGCGATGACGGATGGCAGCTCGTCTCTGATCTCGCTATCGTACGTTATCTGACCTGTCCGGAAAGAAACAGTCGGATGATCAAAACTCTGTCAGAAGCGCTTCAGATTGGACAGGAATCTATCGTTCTGACCAAAGTCACATGCTGTGTTTCATCCACATTAATGGATGGACTCTTAGCCAGTTTTCAGGATAGTCAGTGTCTAGTTGTATGCCGAGAAAATTGTCCAAAGGACATTGTTGGTATTCTTACCCCCTTCGACCTGCTCTGAAGCAGTTGCGCGGAGAGAATAAAGTTGTCATCTGTTTCTCTTCTCTTGTCCCCATCTGGAGTAATGAGACTGCATGTCAAAATAAAAAAAACGGCTCCTGATTCCATTCGTGAATCAGGAGCCGAAACTTTGCACGGAATGTGATTAGTGGTTGAAGAGGAACTCGCTGGAGTTCAGCAAGGCCCAGAACATGTCCTCGTAAGCCTGCTGCTTCGCGGTCGGCGTGTTGTTGCGGTTTCGCACGAACGCCA
Source organism: Chthonomonadaceae bacterium (assembly GCA_025355115.1). Classification (GTDB taxonomy): domain Bacteria; phylum Armatimonadota; class Chthonomonadetes; order Chthonomonadales; family Chthonomonadaceae; genus JANXLO01. The sequence goes on along the minus strand of JANXLO010000439.1, from coordinate 2,784 downwards.
TGCGCTGGAGCGGGTCGGCGGCTCCACGGCCCGCGCCCATTCCCTGCTGGCCGGGCTTGCCAGCCATCGCGGGGTTAGGGCGCGGTGGGGGCGGGGGCAGATCGCCCGGCTTCGCGATGACGACCTCGCGGGGGGCGGCTAGAAACTCCGTCCAGCGCGTGAGCTCGGTCGCGGTCGGCTTTCGGGCTAAAGTGCGCAGGTAGAGGGAGTTGATCCTGTCGGCATCACCGCCCGGCATTGCCAGCACTTCAGAGAGCGCGGAGCCTGGAATGGGCGACACGGTGCCGTTGGTCAGGCCGTTGTTGAGCATGAGCAGCGCCTGCGGGATGGTGCCCTCGAACTCCTTCTGCTCCGATTCGGGCTCGTCGGTGTTGAACGTAAAAGTCAGCAGACGCTCCAGACGCGCCGTGTATTGCTCCGCATTGCCGCCCGAGATTTTCGCCAGGATGGGCGAGAAGTTGGTGGCGCTGATGAGGGAGTTGACCATGACGTTCACTTCCATTGGCTTCAGGCGATAGTGCTCCCAGAGCGTGTTCTCCGGGTCGGCGTTGCCCTGCGGAACTGAGGAGAGCTGGTAGGCTTCGGTTGCGCAGATGGTCTTGATGAGCGTCTTCAGGTCGTTGCCGTGCGCGGTGAAGTCGGCGGCAAGCTGTCGCATCGCCTCGGGAAGCACGGCGGGATTGGAGGGCCGGAAGTCGTCAATCGGCTCGACGAAGCCGCGCCCCAGGAATCGCGCCCACATCCGGTTGACGAGCGCCGGGGCGAACCAGGGGTTCTGCTTCGCGGTCATCCAGACGGCAAGCTCCTTGCGTCTGTCCATCCTCCCAGACGTGATCGGAGTGCCGTCGAGAGTTGCGGGAACGGCCTGGACATACGGGATGCGCTCCTCCCCGCCGTTCATCTTGTTGCCGCGCACCGGAAAATTGACGTCGCGCACGTTGAGCGGCACGATGCCCTTGAGCGCCTGCCCTTTCATGTAGCCCTGCGTGGGGACTCCGACGGTCTGGATGAAGCAGGCGGTGAAGGAGCGGAAATCGGCCTGCTTCCACTTCTCCGTCTTGTGGTCATGGCACTGCGCGCACTGTATCTGCACTCCCAGAAAAATCTTGGAGGCGATTCCCGCGACATCTGCCGGGCTTGCCGCGAACCGCAGATGCCAGTTGACCGCGCCGTTGACGGAGGCGGGGTCGATCTTGGGGCGGGACGGGTCGTCCGCCGCCATTGTCGGCTTTGTCATCGCGAAGCCGAGCGCCTCCTGGTAGGTCGGGCCGGTGCTGCTCAGGCCCGTGGCGGTGATCAGATCCGTGACGAACTTGTCGTACGACGCGTTCCTCGCGAACTCGTCGTGCAGCCAGCGCCGGAAGGCGCCGTAGTCGACGGTCGCCATGGGCGTGGCCTTCCCCATGAGGACGTTGTCCCAGTAGTAGGTCCAGTGGTCGGCATAGGCCGGGCTGTCGAGCAGGGCATCGACCGCCCTCGCGCGCTTGTCCGGCGAGCGATCCTCCATGAATTCGCTGACGACCTGCTCAGGCGGAATGGTGCCCGTGATGTCCAGGTAGACGCGGCGCAGGTAGCGGGCATCGTCGGCGTGCTTCGCCGGTGTTATGCCGCGTTTGCGCCACTCGGCCCGAATGAGCTGGTCGATTGCTGCGGCGTCGCGCGAGGGCGTGGACTGCGCCACGGCTTGCCTGCCTGCGCCGAGCAGACAGAACGCCATCAGCGCGGCGAAAACTCCTCGGAATCTCATGCGGGCTCTCCTCTCAAAGACGTAGTGGAAGGCGATACAAACAATGAGTGTGCTGCTTATGGGATAGACGAAGCCGCACGTGAAAAGTTCGCCGCCTGTTCTGCGTTGCCGTTCGCCCGGATTGTGTTCTATAATGGGGAAGCTTGATGAAGTCATTGAGGAGCAAAACTGTGGCGGAGACGATGCGAGCGGCAGTCTATCGGGGGATAGATCGAGTGGAGGTCGAGAGCGTTCCGGTTCCGGAGGTCGGGGCACGGGAGGTGCTGGTACGGGTGGCGGTCTGCGGCGTCTGCGGCACCGATCTGAAGAAGATCCATCTCGGCCTTGTGCCTCCGCCTCGCATCTTCGGGCACGAGACGGCGGGCACCATCGCTGCGGTTGGGGCGGAGGTTGCCGGCTGGCAGGCGGGGGATCGCGTTGTCGTCAATCACCATGTGCCCTGCCGAAAGCCGGACTGCTTTTTCTGCTCGCGTCGCGCCTTCTCGCAGTGCCCAACCTACAAGCTGACAGGAACAACGGCGGGGTTCGAGCCTGCGGGCGGCGGGTTCGCCGAGTATGTGCGGGTGATGGACTGGTGCGTCGCGGAGGGCATGGTGAGAATTCCGGACGATGTGAGCTTTGAGGAGGCCAGCTTCGTCGAGCCGCTCAACACCTGCCTGAAGGGGCTGCGCACCGCCGGGACGCAGGCGGGGGACACAGTTCTCGTCATCGGACAAGGGCCAATCGGGCTGCTTTTCACCCTGATTGCAAAAGCGACGGGAGCGAACGTAGTGACGACCGACCTCCACGAATCGCGCCGCAAAATATCCCGACTGCTCGGCGCGGACGCCGCGCTTGATCCGGATACCGACGATGTTACCGCCGCTGTTCGTGGCCTCTCCGCAGGGCGCGGGGCCGATCTAGCCACCGTGGCCGTTCCAGATACTCGCGTCATTGCGGGGGCGTTCGCGGCGATACGGCCCGCCGGAAGCGTTCTGCTTTTCGCCCAGACTCGGCTGAACGATCCTCTGGAGGTGGACGCAGGCGCTGTCTGCATG
>JANXLO010000423.1 GCA_025355115.1 Chthonomonadaceae bacterium | reverse complement strand
CCTGGTTCTTGACCATCTTCATGCGCAGACGGTTCACGATGAGCATCGGGTTCCGCAGTTCCTGCGCTTCAAGCAGCCCAATGATGCGATCCGAGTCACGGACGGAGGCCATCTCCGGGTTGGTCACGACGATCGCCTCGGTCGCGCCAGCGGTGGCGTTCTTGAAGCCCTGCTCAATTCCCGCCGGACAGTCGATCAGAATGAAGGTGAAGCCTTCTTCCTGAAGATCTGCCACGACCTGCTGCATCTGCCGCGTTGTGACCGCGCTTTTGTCGCGAGTCTGCGCGGCGGGCAGCAGAGCTAAATTCTGATGACGCTTGTCTCGGATGAGGGCCTGCCGCAGCTTCGCCCGCCCCTCCACGACATCGACGATGTCGTAGACGATGCGGTTTTCCAGCCCGAGCGCGAGATCGAGGTTGCGCAGACCGATGTCCGCGTCCATCACAGCGACCTTCTCCCCCATAGATGCCAGCGCGACTCCCAGGTTGGCGGTGGTGGTGGTCTTTCCGACGCCGCCTTTACCCGAAGTTATGACGATCACCCTGCAGGTGTTGGACATAAAAGAACGACTCTCCTCATGAGAACGATAAAGCCTGCGTGGACTGCCTGCAGGAGAAGACAATTATAGCATAAACCTTAGGAAAAGAACAGGCTATTCTCAACTGAATTCCGGGGTTGATGCAAGAGATCTCCAGACCGAACGCGGCGGCTAATCCACTCCGCGAGGTAGGGAGAGCGGGTCGAAGCCGCGGAGCATCATCCCCTGGCCTCTGCTCTCGTGCGTTTTGATGGTGGGCGGATCCTCAGGATCGCGCATCTGCACCAGCAGGGTCGTCCGGGCCTCCTGACTCACGTTGACACCGGAGCCGTGAATGGTGAGGTAGGAGAAGAACAGGGCGTCGCCCGGCTCGGCCTCACACGGCACCGCCGAGTCGATAGGGTACTGAGCGAACGGCAAATGCCAGCCGCCCCCCTGGTCATGCTCGAGTATGCCTAGCTTGTGGCTGCCGGGAACCACGCGGACACAGCCCTTCTCGATGGGAGCGGAGTCGAAGTGGATGATGGCCGCGATCATGCTGTGCCGGTCGTGCGGGAAGTAGGGCGCGTCCTGATGCATGGGAAAGGGCGAGCCACGCTCAGGGGGCTTTATGAACATTTTCGTGTGATGCAACTGCACGTTTGGCGAGCCGATGACGTCTGCCGCCGCGCTAGTCAGTCGGTCGTGGACGAGCAGTCGGGAGAAGGCGGCGGAGTAGAACTGAACGTTATGGCAGTGCATTATCCGCGTGTCTTTCGCTTCCGGAACCGCCTCGCGTGCGCTTCCCCATGTCGCGTCCATATTCCTGTGCAGGCTCAGCCGTGCCGCCAAATCGTGTGTCTCTCGCCGATAGAGAGCCGCCTCTTCCAGCGTCAGCAGCCCCTTCACTAAGACGTACCCATTCTCCCGATAAAATCCCTTTTGCTCGTCGTTCAGCATCGCCACCCCCCCGCATCCACATCGATGATTGAGTATACCCCACAGGTGAAAGACTTTTCCGAAATTATAGTATTGGATGACAATAATTGACAAACGAGCAAGACGGTGTTAAGATGCGACATCGTTAAGGAGGCACCCATGCATACTGGCTTTAGTCCACTGTGTCGACGCCGCTCGGAGAGAAGCCATAGAAGCGAGCTCGCTCCATGGCCGGAGGTCACACCGCACGAAGTGCGCTACACGCAGGAATTTCCCGTCGCGATCGACAGATGGGAACAGTAGTCATGCTGATTGTCTTAATCCCCGGCCCTCAGCAGTAAGTACGGCAGTCTTACTGGGATAGACTCTTGGCGACAGGCTTTGGGGAAGGAGCGGAACGTTGCCTCACCAAGTCGGTGAGGGCCACGAGGACGACGTATCGGAGGCGAAACTCCTCGCCTGGCGTGGCGGCTCGGCGTGCGGCTGCAGGGATGCCGGCGCTCATTAGCGTGCGAGTCTCGCGATGGCGCACGGCGATCTCCTCTGGCAGAGTTTCAAGATCGACGTCCAGGGCGGCCTGCATGGCATCCCCCGAACCGTAGAGCTTCAGCACGGTGCCGGTGAGCTTGCGGTAGTGGCCGTAAAACAGTTGGGACCGAACATCGGCAGGAGTCGGGGCGCGATCTGCGATCTGCGCCCTATCACCCTCTTTCCAGCGAAGCATAAAGTTCAACCTCCGAATATAATAGTAGACGGAAGAGTGTACTCTTCCGTCTACTATTATACCTCATATCGAGGAGAACTGTGAGAGCTTAGTGACCGCCTGAGCCGCCCCCGGGCCCACCGCTACCTGGACCGCCGCTGCCGGGGCCGCC
>JANXLO010000421.1 GCA_025355115.1 Chthonomonadaceae bacterium | reverse complement strand
TCCGTTTTTGACTAGCCTTGCGTGGTGAGCCGCATCCACCGTCACCTGGAGCATGTCGTCCGTGTTCTGAACTCGCTCGACCAGCAGCGGCTGCACTCCCCAGGTCAGCGCTAGCTGTTGGTAGGTCGACTCCTCCGTGGTCACGGCGATGATAGGTACTTTCGGGCGGTGCTGTGCGACCATGCGGGCTGTGGCTCCACTTGTCGTCGCACAGAGGATCGCGCGAGCCTTCAGCTCGCAGGCGATCTCCGCCGAAGCTCGCGCCACCGCCTCGGTCACGCCGATGGGAACGGGTAGGCGCCTCCCAAAGTCCATCCCCTCAAACAAAGCGGCCTCGGCCTTTAGAGCGATTCGCGCCATCGTGACGACAGCCTCGACGGGAAACTGTCCTGCCGCCGTCTCACCGGATAGCATGACCGCGTCCGTCCCGTCCAGAATGGCATTGGCGACATCGGTGGCTTCCGCACGTGTCGGACGCGGATTCTGGATCATGCTTTCCAGCATCTGCGTGGCCGTGATCACCGGCTTGCCTGCCCGATTGCAAGCGAGGATGATCCTCTTTTGAACGATTGGAACCTCATCAAAGGGCATCTCCACGCCGAGATCGCCGCGAGCCACCATGATTCCGTCCACTACACCTAGCAGCGAGCTAAGATTGTGGACAGCCTCTGCCTTCTCAATCTTGGCGATGAGCGGGATTTTCCGGCCCACTTTGGCCATAAGCGCGAAGAGTGGATCTAGATCCTCTGCCGTCCGCACATAAGAGGCCGCGGCCCAGTCCACCCCCTGCTCGAGCCCGAAGCGCAGATCGTTCAAATCCTTGGCGGTGATGGCGGGCACGTCGAACTTCACGCCCGGAGCCGTCACACCCTTGCGAGGCTTCAACTCACCGCCGACGATGCACTTCGCCCACACTACGCGATTAGGATCGCCGGGTTCCCCTGCGCAACGAACCACTTTCAGTTCTATCTTGCCGTCGTCCAGCAGGAGATGACAGTTCGGCTTTAGTGCTGCTATCAACTGTGGCACTGGCAACGGCAATATAAGCGAGTTGACGGTGCGTCTCTGCCATGCCTCAAGCGCCGAGGCAGAGGTCCAGTCCGGGTCGTCCTCTTCGGCCTGGGCTGTGAAGCCGACCTCCTGCCCGCGCCGCAGTGTAACGCTTGGGGCAGGAAACTGGCCGAGGCGCACCTTCGGCCCACTCAAATCCTGAAGAAGCGCGAGCGGCCTGCCGAGCCTGCGAGAAATATCCCGCAAATCGGCTATCGCATGGGCATGCTCCTCATGTGTGCCATGCGAGAAATTTAGTCGGGCCACGTCCATTCCCGCCCGGATCAGACGCTCGATCACCGCCCGTTTTCGGCTCGAGGGTCCAATGGTGCAGACGATTTTCGTGCGTCGCAAAGCCGACCTTCTTCCCTTGCTCTGTCCCGTTCTCGGCAGGCAGAGAGTTTTCTACGAGTTGCGAACTGGCGGCTCAGGATCGAGATGCGGGAGCAGCTTCGCCCCAGCCACCACAAGAACAGGCGGATCGACGATTCGGCAAGCGGGCATTCCTGCCCCTCCCGGCTCCTCGTTGCTCGGCCTGCCCGCTGAAACAGCGGTCGAGAGAAAGTCGAGACGCTCGCGCTCCCTGCGAATGCCCCGAATCAGTCGCTCGAAAAACACATCCTCATGGTAAGTCGATCCGGCGACATTCGCCATACGCAACTGCCGCCGCTGCTCGAAGAGTTGAATCGCCCGGCTGCATCGGCGGTATCGAAGATATTCCGAGCTGAATTCCAGTTCGTTAAGAGGCATCCAGCCAAGTTTGCGGCAGCCCACCACATACCAACGATACAAACACGCGTCATCTTCATCCATGCATCACCCCCGATTAACGGGAAAGAGAAGGGATCTTCCGGCCAGCTTCACGAGTGCGCTGGAAAGCCCTCTCGTCCTCGTGATCTGAGCGGGTGGACCGACTGGGTTTTCCAAGCGCCCGCGTCGCCTGCGTGGAGGCCATTGTCGCCTATTTTAGGTTGTAGAAAGCATCCCGTCCGCCGTAGTAAGCGACATCGTCCAGCTCCTCTTCGATGCGCAGGAGTTGGTTGTATTTGGCGACTCGGTCGGTGCGGTTCGGCGCGCCGGTCTTGATCTGACCGGCGTTCGTGGCGACCACGATATCGGCGATCATAGAATCTTCCGTCTCGCCGGAGCGGTGCGAGACAACTGCCGTGTATCCGGCCCGCTTGGCCATCTCGATGGCGTCCAGCGTCTCGGTCAGCGTGCCGATCTGGTTCACCTTGATGAGGATGGAGTTCGCCGTTTTCGATGCGATCCCCTGCGCGAGACGTGTGGTGTTGGTGACGAACAGATCGTCGCCTACGAGCTGGACATGCCCTCCGATTCGGTCGGTCAGCAGCTTCCAGGTGTCCCAGTCGTCCTCCGCGCAGCCGTCCTCGATGGAGATGATGGGGTACTTGTCCACCCAGCGGGCATAGAAATCGACCATCTCCGCGCCAGTAAGTATGCGGCCCTCGCCCTTGAGGTTGTACTTCCCGTCCTCGTAGAGTTCGGTCGCGGCGCAGTCAAGCGCGAGCGCGATATCGCCGCCGGGCTTATATCCCGCCTGCTCAATGGCTTCGATGATGATCTGAAGCGCCTCTTCGTTGCTGGACAGGTTCGGGGCGAAGCCGCCCTCGTCGCCGTAGCCGGTCGAGAGGCCTCGGCCCTTCAGGACTTTGCGCAGCGCGTGGAACACCTCGGAGCCCATGCGGAGGGCCTCCGAAAAGCTGTCCGCACCGATCGGCATGACCATGAACTCCTGGAGATCCACGTTGCTATCGGCGTGCGCGCCTCCGTTGAGAATATTCATCATGGGGACGGGCAATGTGAAGGCGTTGACCCCGCCGATATACTGATATAGTGGCAGGTTCAGGCTCTCCGCCGCCGCTTTCGCAACCGCCAGGGAGACGCCCAGTATGGCGTTCGCGCCCAAATTGGATTTGTTGTCGGTGCCGTCTAGATCGAGCAGGCGCATGTCGATGCCCCGCTGATTGGTCGCGACCATATCCACGATCTCCGGCCCTATTTTGTCGTTGATGTTGTCGACGGCCGTCAGAACGCCTTTGCCCGAGTAGCGGCCCATGTCGCCGTCTCGAAGCTCGACCGCCTCATGCGCGCCTGTGGACGCTCCCGACGGGACGGCTGCACGGCCTCGAGTCCCATCTTCAAGATAGACATCCACTTCCACCGTTGGGTTGCCGCGCGAATCCAGGATCTCACGCGCCACAACCTCGTCAATTATCAAACTCATGGGAAAGCTCCTTCGCGCAGTCGTCTATTGACCGCTCATCCTCACCGGCATTATGACATATTCACGACTCGCGTGTAAACCGAAATTGCAACTGTTTCCGCGTTTTTCGCGCTCGCAATTCTTCTGCCTTTGTGCAAGGCTCATGCCTTGTCCGCCGGTGGCAAGAAGCCTGCCGCCCGCAGTTCAGATAGCAGCTCGAGTTCCGTCTGAGCAGGCAGGGAGGTTAACGGCGGGCGAACGCCCATTCTTGGCAAGCCACGGGCCGCGAGGACTGATTTGGCTGAGGTGAGGAATGGGTACCGCGAGGTGATGTCCAGCAGCCCATCAAGACGCGATTGCGCCTCCTGGCCACGCGCGCTCCCCTGCAGAAAGCCGTCCCTGACTGCGACAAGAAGCTCAGGAAAGGCATTCGCTCCGCCTGAGATGCACCCCGCGCCCCCAGCGCCGTAACAGAGCAGATCGAGGCGATCCGAGCCAGCGAATATGCGCAGCCGTGGGTGCCGGACGATAAACTCCTGAGTTCGTGTCCAGTCTCCCGCGCTATCCTTCACTCCTGCCAGATTGGGGTGGGCCGACAGCAGATCGAGCAGGTCGTCCGTGATGTCCACTGCCGTGAACTGAGGGATGTTGTAGAGAAGCACCGGAATGTCGGCTGCATCGAGCACCTGCCTAAAATAGTCGCTCAGTCCTGCCGCCGACGGCTTCTTGGCAAAAAAAGGAGGGAGAACAAGCACGGCATCCGCCCCACTTTCCGCAGCATGACGGGTCAGGTCAACGGCGTCCGTAACGCTCGTCGCTCCCGTGCCTGCGACGACGATGAGATCTCCACGATGCGCCATCGCCGTCTCGAGGACTCTCTTTCTCTCGGCAACCGAGAGCGAGGTTCCCTCCCCATTCGTTCCGCAGACGACCAGTCCATTCACTCCCGCCTGCTGCTGGAACTCGATAAGCGTCGGGAAATGCTCCAAAGTTAGATTTCCCTGGAGGTCGAAGGGCGTCATTATCGCCGTCATCAACCCGCTCAGCCGCTCACGTACACCCGTATCACTCATTCCGAGACTCCTTTTCTTCCATTTGCCCTGGTAAAAACAGATCAGCCGTCGACGCCATCTCGCTCCACAGGCAGGTCAGTGCGCTCTGACCACTCGTTCCAGGAGCCGTCGTAGTTGGTCAGTCTCGGGTAGCCTAACTGGGAGAGAACGAACAGCGCGGTGGTCGCAGCCACTCCACCATTGCAGTAGGCGACGACCCTCTTGTCGGGCTGCGCACCCGCATTACTGACTAGCCGCTGAAGCTCCGAGGGCGGACGAAACGTGCCGTCTGCCTGAAAGAACGCCTCACGAGGGAGATGTCTGGCACCCGGAATTCGCCCTCCGCGCTTCCCGCGTCGGATTGCGCCACTATACTGAGCTTCGTCGCGGGCATCCAGAAGTGTCGTTCCCTCGCTCCCCAACAGCGACTGCACCTCTTCAGCTGTCGTCCTCCAGTCGAGGTTCAGCCGGGGCGTAAAAGTCATCGCTAATTGCGTGGGCAGTTCGGACGTTGTCGGCCTGCCCTCCGCCGTCCACTTGCTCCAGCCTCCGTTAAGCACCCGCACATTCGAATGTCCATAGAGCCGGAGCAGCCACCACAGCCGGGTCGCGAACTGTGAAGCGGGATGCGCATCGTAGGCAATTACCGCCGTGTCGTCTCCAATGCCTGCGCTCTCGAACACTCGCTCGATCTTCTCCGTATTCGCCGCCTGCACAGGGATGGGATCATCGAGATCCACGATGTCGCGCGTCCAGTCGAGGTAGACGGCGCCGGGTAGATGCGCCCTGGAGTACTCCTCTTCCGCCCCCAAGTACACGGCGTCCTGAGAGCCATCTGTGAGTGATTGAGTCCTGACATAGCCCCGCATATCCACAATGCGTACACGCGGATCACCGCTCGCGATGAGAGCCTCGAGCGCTTGCGTCTCGATAAGATGGGCGGCTCGCCGCGCCTGGTAGTCGGTCGGGCCAGCACTGTTGCTCTCCTGCATGATCGCTTCTCCTAAAGAAAGTTTTTGTGCTTCCTGCCATCTTTGTTAGGTCGCCGTGTTTCGCTGCGTTCTCCTAATTAGAACAAGCCAATCGAACGGCCTGTTCTCTTGCAGCTGCACAGCAGCGCATCTTGTTCCAGGAGAACCGACATGAACACAATCACTTCCCGCGTCCGCAGCATGACCCGCACCGCGCTTCTCTCCCTGTCGCTGCTGACGCTCGCCGTCTCCGTCTGCATGGCCGAGGGCTGGGGCTATCTCCGCCCGCCGTCCGCTTTTCCATCCATCGTCACCTCAAGCCATGTCGTCTACACAGATGGCTGTGAACTGACTGCGGACGGCAACTACACCCGAGACGGTGTCACCTACTCAGTGCCTGCGGCAACGCACACTATTTTCGGTGACATGCACTACTCGGACGGCACCACCCTCTATGCGGACGGCACCTGGGCGTTCATCAGCGAGTAACGGACCACCCAATCACCGCCCCCTTGCACGGCCCGCATATCAAAGCCGGGCGGTGCCAGACGGAGCTGACTTTCCAATTGCCGACGCCCGCCTTTTCAATCCTTGGAAAGGCGGGCGTCTTGCAGTCAGAGCAGAATTGCAAACGGGACGCAAGATCTTCAGTGCTTGCTGCCGTTCTTCTTCGCGATCTGAAGAGGCGGATCGATCTGAATCCAGCGAGCGCTTTCCAGAAGCGCGGCTGTCTCCTTTCGATCTCCCTCCGACACGGCGAACTGAGAGAGCTTCTTGAAGACATCCGAGACCTCCGGATGACGATCCTTGAAGTGAACCGCCTCAGCCTGCGTCAGATGCGAGAGCATTCCGATCAGGGTTTGAGCCGCCTCACGCAGGGAGGCGAATCCCTCGCCTGGCCCGAGCCTATCTGCGCGCAGTGTGCCTTCCAGGTATAGCGCCTGCCAT
>JANXLO010000420.1 GCA_025355115.1 Chthonomonadaceae bacterium | reverse complement strand
GGACGATGCGGACTTCTCCACTCTCGCTTTTCGCACTACGGGCGGCACTTTGACCAGCTTGGGGAAACTTGGCGGCACAGACAGCACGGCTAGCGGCATCAATGCGACCGGGCAGGTTTCAGGCACCTCCAAAGATGCTGGAAATGAGGCACGCGCATTTCGCTCCACCGACAACTCCGCGAGCGTCCTCTTGACTGATTTGGGAACGCTGGGCGGCAATTTTAGCCAGGGCCTTGGCATAAACGCAAGCGGGCAGGTCGTCGGATATTCAGCAAATTCAAGCGGCGTGACCCACGCTTTTCGCACGTCTGCGTCGGGAAACGTCAGCGACACCTCGTCCGGAGTCTCCACCGCTAACCTCGGTAGCCTGGTGGGGCCAACAGGCTCGAGCTTTGGGCAGGCTATCAACGATTCAGGACAGGTGACCGGCTTCTCCGACGCCGGAGGAGGCTTCTCACATGCCTTCCTCTCCTCCGCTAACGGAGCGGGCAGCCTCACACTGAGCGATCTGGGCACTCTGGGCGGCAACAGCCGGGGGTACGGCATCAACGGCGACGGGCAAGTGGTTGGATCGTCCAATGGGCATGCGTTTCTGTTCTCCAGCGGCTTCGGAATTCTTGACCTGAACTCCATCACCGCGAATCTCGGCGGATGGACGCTGACGGTAGCCAGGGGCATCAACGACAGTGGATTCATCACTGGATTTGGCATTATGCCAGGCGGCTTGGAGCACGCTTTCCTGCTCGCGCAGGACGACGTGCAGACAACCCCCGAGCCCGGCGCCGTCGGTCTGGTGGCTGCGCTAGGGGGTGCCGGCGTCAGTCTGCTCCGGCGCAGACGTCGTCTCTAAATCCTGCTGATCCACATGGTGCAGGAGGCGTCACGGCTCACTCTTCAGCGCTGCCGGACTTCTCCTCCTCTGCCTTAAGGTCGTGCTCCAGTTGCTCGGCTTTCGGCATATGGGTATGCCGCTGATTCTTGTCGTCGCTGTGAATATCCACTCCTTCTCGCCGCTCCTTGTTTATCTCTTTGTTCTGCAGCCCGTGCTCGTGCGTGGCATGATTTGAGGTGACAATCTCCACATCGCCCGCCGGATTATGCTTCGGCGGATGCAGGTCGGCCTCATGCTCCGCCGCCCGAATCGCCTTCTTCTTCTCATCTTGCTTGTCTGGCATAGTCTGTCTCCTTTATTGAATATTCCACGGATGCTCGATGCTCAATCGTTGCATCAGCGAGAGCTTCAGATCACTTCAAAGGTGACGGCCTGCGTGAGCGAATCGTTCCCGTTATCCTGTGGCTCGATTTGGCGTATAATAGAGCAGTATGGCGTCCCGCTGCCTGCCGCTGTTCCTACGGAGGTCTGAAATGGATGCGGCTGGAAGATACCTTTTTATGCACAAGAGAGCCTTATGACTATGCTGGAGCCTGCTGAAACTACTATGCGCCGCCTCGAGGCTTTCCTTGACCGCCGCGATTTTGAACTGTGTGCACTATATGACGAATTAAAGTACGCGCTCGATCTGCTGAAGGCGCAGCCTCCCGGCACTCGTCGCTTCAGCGAGCTCCTTGCCAGCCTCGACTCCGCAGTCAGTCTGTTCGTTCCTGATGACCCCGATAGCGTCCGCAAATGCCTGGAAATTATCTCCGCCTGCCTGCATCCCTCGCTCGATGCAGCGCCGTGGATCAACGTGGTCGGGCATTCGCCTGTGGATGCATTCCAGCTTTTGACTTCGGATGCCGAGCAGCACGAATGCCTGCGAAAGTTCGCCCTCGTGTTGCAAAGGCTAGATGAGAGTCCTGATCTCCGGTTCGCCTGTCCCCAGGCCGTCGTCTACGAATGGGTCAAGCGCACGGCTCCGAAACTATATGAACGGATCAAGGCAAAGATCACGGAAGGGCAGTGGGAAGTCGTCGGCAGCATGTGGGCTCAATCGGCCTCAACTATCAGCGGGGAGAGCCTGGTCAGACATATGCTGCTCGGCAAGCGTTTTTTTCTCGATGAGTTTGGCATCGAGACGCACGATCTCTGGCTTCGCGAGGATTTTGGACACCCCGCTTCCCTCCCGCAAATTCTGAAGCGCGCTCGCATCGACCACCTTTTGATGCGACGGTTGAATGGGGCTCAGGCCAATGGACTGCCCAATCATACTTTTCACTGGCAGGGTATCGACGGCACCCAAGTCTTGTCGCAAGTCTGCCCTTCCGGCGAACTGACCTCTGCCTCACGCGGCCGCCGAATTCAGAGCTTGGGCGCCGACCCTCCCTCCCGCTTGCTCTATCTACTTGAAGTTGGGGAGAGCGATTCCGTCGCTGTGGCAATGGAGAAGTCGGGTCTACAGCAGAGCAGAGAGGGCCTGCCAACGATAGTCTTTGAGTCTGTGCAGAAGTTCTTTCGCAAAGCCGAAATGGAGATGTCCAATCCGTTCGTCATATACGGCGAAATTTTTCCGAACCCGACTGGCAGCACCTTAAGCACTCAGATTTCGAACGGACGAGATGCTCGCAGAGTTGAGTTCGCGCTGCGCAATGCAGAGTTCCTGAGCGCTGTCAAGCCTGCGGGTCTTGCCGCTTATCCTGTCCAGGAGTTGGATCGCCTCTGGAAAGCCCTCATGATTGAGCAGTCTCGCATCGGCGCATCAGACCACGATGCAGAACACCGTCAGGTTGGCGCGAAGGATGATGCAGGGATCGCCGGAAACTGCGCCGATGTGTTCGCCGCAGCGGCAGATGCGCTTTCCGATGCGATAAACACCAGAGGCATGAAGCACCCTGTTCTGGTCGTCAGCAACCTGAGCCATTTTGCCAACGAGGCTGTGGAGGTGCCGCTTCGTCCCGGCGAAAGTCCCGTGACGGCCATCGGGCCGGAGGGCGATGCCCTGGCCGTCCAGATCCTGAAAGGGACGAATGGCGAGCGCTCCTCGCTGTTCATCGCGAAGAATGCGCCCCTGCATGGCTACGCCGTCTGGGATCTCAACGCCACGACTGTTCCCGTAGACGATGACGAGGGTGCAGTCACCGCTTCTCGCACTCACCTTGAAAACGAGTCCCTCCGCGTGGAGTTCGATGCTGCTACCGGCCTCATAACGAGGCTCTTCGACCGCGACAACGAACGTGAAATCCTGTGCGACACCTATACAGCCCCGAGCAGAGGCAGACCGGCTCTCATTCCCCTGCAATGCGCCAACCAGTTGGTTGTACAGCCGGTTCTGGCGACCATCCATGATGGCAATGGTGCGCCCGCACTTCCTTCTAACGAGAGCGGAATCGGGACGAAGCTTGAGAGCGCCGAGGTGGTTGAAAGCGGGCCTGTCCGTGGCGCCATACGCTTCGTGCACGTCGTCGGCAACTCACGAATCGTGCAGACCGTGCGTCTCACCGCCGGTAGCATGCGCCTGGATTTTGTGACGGAAGCAGACTGGCGCGAGGCGGACGCAGAACTCAGCGTTGCTTTCCCCGTTGCGATCAACAGCAGCCGTGCCTCTTTTGAGATTGCATTCGGGCACATCGAGCGGCCCACTTATTCCAATGCAGGCTGGGAGCAGCCTCGACAACTGGTTCGCGCTCAAAAATGGGCTGATCTCAGCGAAGGCAACTACGGCGTCGCCTTGATCAACGACGGAAAATCCGATTACGACATCGAAGGCCACACCATGCGACTCTCCCTGGCGCCCTTGGTGGAGGAATCAGCCGCGGTCTCGGAGCAGGGTCGCCAGCTCTTCACCTACTCACTCTTGCCCCACAATGGCGATTTCAGGGAGGGAGAAGTCGTGGAGAACGCCTACGCCCTGAACTCTCCCCCAACTGCATTTCCGCTTCCTGCCAATCGCCCCGGCAGCCTGCCACTAGAGCGCTCTTTTTTCGAAGTGGACAACTCCGCCGTCTTCATCGAATCGATCAAACGTGCCGAGACGGAAGCAGCCGTCATTGTCCGCCTCTACGAGGCCCACAATACACGCGGCACGGTGACGCTGACCACTTCGTTGCCCTTCAAATCCGCCTGGCTCTGCGATCTGATGGAGGCCAGCCTCGCAGAGATTCCCTTGAGCGGCGGCGAAATGCTCCTGCCAATTCAGCCCTTCGAGATAGTGACAGTGAAACTGATTCCGTAGATTCGCATCGCATTGGCCTGGTTTATTGACGCAAAAAAAGCACTTCCCTCATAATGAGGGAAGTGCTTTTTTGAGACGGACAGTAGGACACGGAGGCTCTACATGACCTCTTCCACATCGCCGAACTCTTTGAGGGGAGCGCGAAGTTTGTCGGCATCGCCGACGATCACGATTGCGGATTTATCGGCAAGGAAGTATTTCTGCGAGACTCGCTGGACGTCGGCAATTGTGACCGCGTCGAAGCGCGCGCGGAAGGTCTGCAGATAGTCGGCAGGTAGACCGTATAGCTCGCGGCTGAGCAGTACTGACGCGAGGCCGTCCTGCGTCACCAGACCAAGCACGAAGTTGCCTTTTAGAAGTGCCTTCGCCTCATTCAGCTCCGTCTCGGTGACAGGGGTCGTTCGCATCTGGTCTGTAAGGCGCAACATCTCCTTCAAGGCTGCCGCCGTCACATCGGTGCGAGTCTGCGCGCTCGCAGTGAAATCACCCGTCAGGGAGTTACGGTCGAGCGTGCTTCTCACATCGTATGCGTAGCCCATCTTTTCGCGGACATTTGCGAAAAGATGGGAGCTGGATCCGCCTCCCAGAATGATATTGGCGAGCGTGAGCGCATAGAAGTCCGGGTCGCCGCGACGGATTGCCAGGTTGCCGAGCAGGATATTGGACTGTACTGAGCCGGGCCGATTGACCAGATAGATGCGGCGTCCAGAGCGGACGGGAGGCGCAGGATAGGTCGGATTCATCGTGGTAGTGCGAGGCGCTTTCCATTCGCCCAGTGCCTTCGATAGCTGCGCGAAGGCCGCTCCAGCCTTGACGTCGCCCACGACGACAAGCACGGCCCCTTGCGGAGTGAAGTGCTCCTGATAGAACGCCCGTAGCTTTTCGGGCGTTAAGGTCTGGACTGCGGCGGCAGTGGTCGAGGATACTCCGTAGGGATGAGAGCCGTAGACGACCTTGTTGAACTCCTGCGCCGCGAGGAACGTGGGCTGTTGTCGCTGCAGAACGAGCGATTGGCTTGTCAGCTGCTTGTATGTCGCCAATTCGTCGGTTGGGAATGTCGGGTGCAGCAGAACATCCGCCATGATTTCGGTCAGGCGCCCGAAGTTCTCGGAGAGCGCGGAGGCGCCCATTGTCGCCGAATCCATTCCTGCGGATACATTGATGGAGCCGCCCAGACCTTCGACAGCCTCATGCAGCTGGAGGCTGTTGAACTTGTTGGTGCCCGCCGTCATTTGGCTAGCGACAGCCGATGCAAGGCCCGGCGAGTCCGGCGCATCCAGCACGCTGCCGGCGAGAACGCCCATCCGGAGCGTCACCATCGGCACCGTATGGCTCTCGACCACTACGATTTTAAGGCCGTTTGGGAGCGTCCTGATCTGCTCCTTGGAGAACGAGAAGGAACGCGCGGGCAGATCCGGTGGAGGCGTGGAGGGAAAGCTGCCCTGCGCCAGGATCGGCGCGGCGACTGCGGTGGAGAGCAGCCAGCATGCGGAGAACAGCAGAGAGACTTGTTTGACTGTCTGCATCACTGTTTTCCTCCCTTAGGCGGCATCGGCATTCCAGCGCCAGGCTTCACCTCAAGTATCGTCCGATTCTGCGGCGTGAAATATTTTTTCGCGACCGCCTGCACCTGCTCCGGCGTGACCGCCATGTATCTCTCCAGTTCCGTGTTGACCAGGTTGGGATTTCCCTCGAACACCGCGAAATCCGCGATGGCGATTGCGCGGCCCAGCATTGTGTCAAGGCCTCCGAAGCTCCCGCCGCCCGTGTAGCGTCCGGCGCGGAGGCGGGTTTTGATCCGATTCAGCTCGTCGACGCTCGGAGCGGACTGCTGTATCGCTTCGATCTGCGCGTAGATAGCCTGCTCCAGATCGGCGGTTTTGACGTTCGGCGGATAGACACTGAACAGCGTAAAGAGGCTGGGGCCGCGTTGCGAGCGCAGGCCACCCTGCACCGCCAGCGCGAGCTTCCGCTTCTTGACGATCTCCTGATACCCTCGCGAGCTCTCCCCCTGAAAGAGGATGCTGCTGAGAATTTCCAGCGCGTAGCTGTCCGGGCTGCCCAGCGAGGGGCCGTGCCAGGCCATGAGCAGGGCGGGCAGACGGGCGAGGGGATCACTCATCGTATCCCGCTTCTCAGCTGTCTGAATCGGTTCTGCGATGTTGGTGACGGTCGGGGCGGGCTGACGGGCGATGTCGCCGAAAGTCCGCATCACCAGCTCGCGTGCCTGCTTCGGATCGAAGTCGCCGACGAGAACCAGAGTGGCGTTGTTAGGCGCGTAGTAGGTCTTGAAGAATGACTGAACGTCGCTCAAGCTGGCCGCTTCCAGGTCTGCCATCGAGCCTATGACGGAGTGCTGATTGGCATAGTTCGAGAAGGCAAGCTCGGGCAGGCGTACACGGACTGCGTTGGCATAAGCCTGATTGTCGAAGCTGAGCCGCTTCTCTTCCTTCACGACATCCTGCTGATTTTTCAGGTTGTCTGCCGTCACGGACAGGGAGCGCATTCGGTCGGCTTCCAGCCAAAGGATGGTCGGCAACTTCTCGGAAGGGACGGTCTCGATATAGGTCGTGTCCTCCTCGCGTGTGAAGCCGTTCATCATTCCGCCCGCCGCGCTGATGTAGCGCATATGCTCGGTCTTGCCGACGTGCGCGGAGCCTTGAAACATCATATGCTCGAAAAGGTGGGCGAATCCCGTGCGGCCCTTCACTTCGTTTCGCGAGCCTACATCGTAAGCCAGAGCAAGGCCAACGACGGGCGTCGAGTGATCCTGCGACAGAATTACCTTCATGCCGTTGGGCAGCTGAAACTGCTCTATAGGATAGTGGGGGGCTTTTTGCGCCGCTGCGGTCATGGTTGCCGCGAGCAGCGCTATAGCAGCGCCTTCTTTCAGGAACTTCATCTCTAAGATGCTCCTTATGCTTTCTGTGATGGTGTGCGAGTTGCACCCTCTATTTTACTCCATTTGCATAGGAATAATTTCACATGCTCGCCTGGGCAAAGATTAGGGAAACCCCTGCATTCAATCAGGGTTTCCCCCGGTGCGTATTTGTGCCCTGGCGGGGGATAATAGGGGTGTAAGCGCAAGAGAAGTGGAGACGCTAACCGGCGTGCCGTTTCGAGGAGTTCCGCCCGCCATGGAAACGATCAATATCCTGCTGGCAGACGATGACTTGATGATTCGTCAGTGCCTGCGCCGTGCGGTGGAAGCCAATCCCAGCCTCCAGATCAAATGGGAGGCGGACAACGGCCTTCAAGCATTGGTGCTCGCCCGCCAGCATCATCCGCATCTTATACTGATGGACGCTCAGATGCCGCGCATGGACGGTATTGAAGCGACCCGATGCCTGCGCCAGTGCGATCACGAGACTCGCATCATCATCCTGAGCGTGTACGACCACTATCGCGCTCCGGCCCTTGCCGCTGGCGCGGACGCTTTTTTGGTGAAGGACGCGGGCTGTGATGCCATCCGCGCAACGATTTGCAGCCTGTGCAAGGATTTAAAGCAGAGAGTTCCGGCCGCCGATGTGCCCGGCAGCGCATCCGCATCGTGATATGCATTGACCGCAGAAGGAGACCGAGGAAATCATCATGAATACCCTGAATGTCGACACGGGTTCTCAGCGGGAGTTCGAGCATCTGTTTCAGCGCAGCCAGCGCCGCGCCTA
>JANXLO010000359.1 GCA_025355115.1 Chthonomonadaceae bacterium | reverse complement strand
GTCGAAGTTCTCACGAGCCAGAATTCGGCGGTACGTCCACCAGGGAGCGCGCCCGAAAAAAAGCCCCGTGATCGCTCCGTGCTTGATGTGGTATTTCTGAAGGGCTTTTAGCTCGGCGTAGTCTTCCGGGGGAGCGATGCGGTTGTTGGGCTGCGTCTCCGGCGACCACTCCAACGCGAATGGGAAGGTGAAGGGCTGTACCCAGTCTGGACGGGCGATCTCCGGGGCATCGGGCTCGCCGGTCTCTTCGCGGCTCTCCGCGCCTACCGTCCAGTCCGTGCCCTCAATGCCGCAGAGCGGGAGCAGGTCGCCAGTGTCCGTGGCGTCCAGCACATACCGCGCCGTCAATCGCAATTCAATTCCGGCTTCGTCTCGCACGACAACCGTAATGATTCGACGTCCCGTCTCCTCATCCATTTCGCAGGCGACCGCCCGCATACCGAACAAAATCCTCAGCCGACCGTCAGCCTCGAGAGGGCGCGTCCGCTCCCGCAGGATCGCAGCGCCGACCTTCGGCTCGTAGCTAAGACGGCTCACCCAGCAGTTGCCGGGATTCAGATAAGGCCGCGCCAGTGCTTCCGGCGTCAGGTGAAAGCTCTCCCTATAGTGCCTTCGCACACAGTCGCGAAACTCGGAATAGCGGCGCGTCCCGCCGAACGTCTCGATATGCTGCTGCTCGTCCGGCGTGCATACTCCCTGAGTCGTCAGTTGCCCGCCCAGCCAGTATGTCTCCTCGACCAGACATACCGACGCACCCGCCTCCGCCGCCGCGATAGCCGCCGCCGTCCCCCCCGCGCTTCCCCCAATTATCAGAATCTCGCAGTCCATGGCTCCTGCTCAACTTCCCAGTATGTGACGATTGGATCGGCTCTCTTTCAGAGCGATCGATCTAGAGGGCGCGGAGTTTGTTGACTTCGTTCTGGATGTTGACTAGCTTGGCGTACTCGCCGTCGAGATCCATGAGCTCGTCGTGCGTCCCGCATTCGACCATTTTGCCCTCCTTCATAACGACCAGGCGACTGGCGTTGCGAAGGGTGCTGAGGCGATGCGCGATGGCGAAGGTCGTACGATTCTTGATGAGGTTGGAGATCGCCTCCTGTATCTGCTTCTCCGTCTCGGTGTCCACACTGGCCGTCGCCTCATCTAGAATGAGGATTTTTGGGTCGTGGAGTATAGCGCGGGCGATGGAGATGCGCTGCCGCTCGCCACCAGAGAGGCGCTGACCGCGCTCGCCGACCTGCGTGTCGTATCCGTCGGGGAACTTCAGCAGGAAATTATGGCAGTTTGCCGCCTTCGCCGCCCGCACGATCTCCTCGGTGGTAGCCTCAGGCTTGGCGTAGGCGATGTTGTCCCGAATTGTGCCGGGGAACAGGAACGGCTCCTGAAGGACGATGCCGAACTGACGGCGGAAGTCGCTGGACTTGATGTCGCGAATGTCAATGCCGTCCACCAGGATGTCGCCCTCGGTCACGTCGTAGAACCGCGAAAGCAGGTTGATGATGGTCGACTTTCCGGCGCCGCTGTGCCCGACAAGGCCGATCATCTCGCCTGGCTCCACCTTCAGTGTGAAGTCGTCAAGGACACGCTTGGCCTTGTCGTACGTGAAGGCGACGTTCTGAAACTCAACCGCGCCCTTGATCTCTTCCAACGGAACAGCGTTTCGCCTCTCCTGTACGTCCGGCTCGGTGTCGAGCACTTCGAAAACTCGCTCCGCCGCCGTCATCGACCGAGTCGACCAGTCTAGAACCCTACTGAAGTTCTGGAACGGCGCGTAGAACTGACCGAGGTAGGCGATGAAGGCCGTCAGCGCGCCAACGGTCATGACGTGTCCCGCTACGGTCGCGCCGAACAGGATCTGATGCCCGCCGAACAGCCAGATGATGTAGTAGCCCATGCCCATGAGCAGGCCGATGGCCGGGCCGTAGATCGCCCACATCCCGTTGGCGGCGTAGCTCGCCTCGAATACCTGCTCGTTGCGCTGTCGGAAGCGCTCATTCTCGCGACCCTCTTGGGCAAAGGCTTTGATGACGCGCATTCCGGTCAGTGAGCTGTTGAGCGAGGAGTACATGCGACTGATGCGTGTCCAGACGTGCCGCCACTTCTTGTGGGCGCGCGGGAAGAACCATTTGGTCAGCCCGTAGATGAACGGAACAGGGATGAGCAACAGCCCCGCCAGCTGCCAGTTCATCTTGAAGAGCACGATGCCGATAAAGACGAGCGTCAGGATGTTGTTGACGAACCAGGGAATTCCGTCGGTCAGGAAGTCCCACAGCTGATCGGCGTCGTTGGTGATTCGGGCCATGACGGAGCCGGTGCTGCGCTTATCGTAGTAGGCCATGGAGAGAAAATTGAACTTGTTGTAGATGCGGATGCGGATGTCCATGAGCACTCGCGCACCCAGCCATGAGCTGAGCCTTCGCGTCCCATACTGGCAGCCCGCCCCCAGCAGGCGGATGCCGAACAGCGCGGCGACGAGGAGGACGAGCGTGTGAAACGCCGTGGTGACATTTCCGCCCTTGGCATTGATGAGCGTGTCCACGATTCGGCCGCCAATCCAGGGCGGCGCGAGCTCGATGGCGCTGGCCGCGAGAAGGATCACGACGTTCCCGACAGCCTGGATTTTGAACGGCTCTAGGAACTGAAGCAGCCGCAGCATCACCGCCCGCTTGTTGATGCAGGCCGGGCAGACCTCCGTGTCATCAGGCAGGCGTCGCTGGCAATTCGGGCAGATTTTCTTCTCGTCGAGCTTCTCTTTTTTTGCGGGAAGACCTTTGGCGAGCGCGTTGATTTGACGCACAAGAGAGTTGGCTTCGCTGACGACCGCCTGAGAAAAACGCACAAGAGGAATC
>JANXLO010000356.1 GCA_025355115.1 Chthonomonadaceae bacterium | reverse complement strand
GTTTGGCCGCAACGACCGGCCCGTTCAGTATATGCTCGTAGCGAATATACTCACGAGGCGCATCCACACGCTCTATGTAGAAGCGAAGGAGAGAGCGCTCAGCCAGAACGGGCCGGAGCCTCGTCCCCTCGTCATCACCATCGAGGAAGCGCATAAATTCCTGGCTCCTGGCCTCGCGGAGCAGACCATCTTCGGCACGATCGCTCGGGAGATGCGCAAATACAACGTCACTCTCTTGCTCGTGGATCAGCGGCCGAGCGGCATAGACGACGAGGTGCTGTCACAGGTCGGAACGAAAATATGCGCCCTTCTGGATGACGAGAAGGACATCGATGCCGTGCTGGCTGGAGTGAACGGCGCAAACAGCCTTCGCACTGTTTTGGCTAGTCTGGAGACCAGACAGCAGGCGATGATATTTGGCCATGCGGTGCCCATGCCTGTGGTCGTTCGCACCAGGATGTACGACGACAAGGCGTTCCAGCTTGCGATGATGGCCGGTATGCCCCCTGGCGAACAGCAGGAGGATATCCAGGAGCGGCGTGACCGTCTTGCGCGAGACCGTGAACTTGATTTTCCATGAAAGACTGGACGCCAACCGATGAATAGAACCGTCAAGCGATCCGCTTCGCTCTGCCGAATGCTCGCGCTCACAGCGTGTGTAGCCGTCGCCCCTTCTATTGCTTCCGCTCAAAAAAAAGCAAAGAGCGGGCCTGACCAGGCCACTTCACCGGTGCCGCGCAAGTTTGGGCCAATCGAGGTCAGCCATGTCCGCACGACAACCTGGGTGCCCGAGACCGGTATGGTTCATCTTGAAGGCGCGGTAATTCTTCTCTATACCGACCCTTCCGACGGTCTGCCAACTACTCTCGAAGCGGAGTCCGTCGACTACGATTTCAACCAGGGAGAGCTCAAAGCTAAGGGCGATCTTACTGATCCGCTACATCCAATCTCTTTGCGCCTAACCAGACAGGACTCCGTCTTCACAGGACAGGAGATCGATGTAAATCTGAAGGATGGGGTAGGAACTCTCAAAAACGCTGCGATTCAATCGGAGTTGTTTCGGCTTTCGGGTGAAAGCATTGAGCTGCGACAGGGTGTGTATATCGTAACGCATGGCACCTACACCACCTGCATACGCCGCCGGCCAGACTACCACATCACGGCGCGGGACATTCGCCTCGAACCTGGCAAATCCCTGAAGGCTCACAACATCACGTTCTACGCCGGGCCCACTAAACTGGTCACCCTACCCTACTATCGGCGAAGTCTAGCCGATTCGTCGCCAGGTCAGTCACTGCCCTTCACCCCCTCCTACAACAAGCATGACGGATTGGGCTTGCACTATCGGGATTCTCCCGTCTCTCACGCCAACGAAGTGCTTGGCCTCGACATCTCGGCTAACTTGAAGCGAGCGCCGACAGGCTACGCCGCCTATCAGAAGGACGTGCAGCCCACACTCGATCCGTCCGCGCCAAGCTCGGTGCTCCCCTCTCTCACCTATCCCTTGCAAGGTGTTCTGGAGCAGACATCTCCTCCAACCTTTCAAGACTATGCTCTGGACATTCCGGAGGCACCACGTTTTCGTCGCGTAACTCTCTACGGCGTCGTGCAGAATCAACAGTTTCTCTACAACAGAAAATATACCAACCTTAGCGTCTCTCGCTTTCCTGAAGTAGGCCTTCGATTCCTCAACCTCCTTAGCGCGGACAGACCGGAATTTGGCGTCGGCGACGAGCCGGAACAGAATCCTGCCAGTCCGCTGAAAACGCGAAACTTTGGATTCGGCCGTGGCACTCGTCCACTTCTGGATGTCATCGCCTCTGCAGGCGCGGTCGAAGAGTTCCCAACGCATACCGCCGCAGTGCGATTGGGACTGCGCGCCAATCTCGCCTCACCACAGTTTTTGCTTGGCAGGCGGCTATCCGCGAGAGTAGGACTGTCCGATTGGGCAGGAGTCTATTCGAGTGGGGATGCCTATACGTTATTTTCGCCTGAGATGGAATTGAACTACGCCATGACGCGCACATCGCGACTCAATGCAGGCTACAGCTTCTTCACGGATCTGGGCAGCACACCATTTTTGTTCGATCGTCGGGATGTGCGTCAGGAGCTGCGCCTCTCGTACCATGTAGAGGGTCCAATCGGATTTGGATATATTACCAAGCTGGATATAGGGCGCTCCCGCTTCTACGATTCCGAGGTCGCACTCACTCGAAACTTTGACTGCATGCATGTTGGGCTTTCCTACCGGCTGCGTTCACAATCCATTGGCATAGTCTTCTCATTGACGCCGCCTACCCGGCGGGTCCGCCAAAAGTAGCATTCCGAGAGGTCTGCAACTTCCTCTTCTCCCGATCTGTCAGGCTTTCACCCGCGGCGGGAAACGCTCGATTTTAACGAAAAGGACTTTTTCTCTTATGGCTGCACAAAACATGGATCAACTGGTCTCGCTCTGCAAACGGCGAGGATTTATTTTTGGAGGCAGTGAAATCTACGGCGGCCTACAGGGAACCTTCGACTACGGCCCTCTGGGCGTCGAGTTGAAGAACAATCTCAAAAAACTCTGGTGGCAGCATAACGTCTACGAGCGAGACGATATGGAGGGAATCGACTGCGCGATCCTTATGAACCGAAGGGTCTGGCAGTACTCCGGGCACGAGGAGACGTTCGTCGATCCGCTCGTGGACTGCAAGACATGCAAGGGCCGCTTCCGCGCCGACAAACTTCAGGACGGAACCTGCCTCAAGCATCCCAAGATGCATCCAGGCGAATGCGAAGGCGAACTGACGGAGCCTCGAGCCTTCAACATGATGTTCAAGACGGCCGTCGGCCCGCTCGCTGATCCGGAATCATTCGCCTACCTGCGTCCAGAAACGGCTCAGGGCATCTTCGTCAATTTCAAAAACGTCGTCGACTCGACCAATCGCAAAATCCCGTTCGGGATTGCGCAGATCGGAAAGTCCTTCCGCAACGAGATCACCCCACGCAACTTCATCTTCCGCGTCCGTGAGTTCGAGCAGATGGAGATAGAGTATTTCGTCCGTCCTGGTGAGGATGAGGCCGTTCACGAGCAGTGGATCGAGGATCACGTAAACTTCTGGGTAAACGAAGTAGGACTTAAACGTGAAAACTTAAACTTGTATGAGGTACCGGCGGCGGAGCTTGCTCACTACTCCAAGCGCACAGTCGATTTGATGTATAAGTTTCCTATCGGTTGGGAAGAGCTGGAAGGGATCGCCAACCGCACCGACTACGATCTCGGCTCACACTCACGTGAACAGTCGAAGCTCGGCCTGACAGCGACGGTCAAGGAAAACGAGCACAGCACTGAAAAGCTGACCTACTTCGATCAGCCGAACAACAAGCACATCGTCCCGTACGTCATAGAGCCCTCCGCTGGCGTCGACCGCGGAGTTCTCGCTGCCCTGTGCGAAGCTTACGATGAGGAGACATTGGAGAACGGGGAAGTGAGAACCGTGCTGCGCCTGAAGCCGTCCCTATCCCCCATCAAAGTGGCTGTACTGCCCTTGAAGAAGAATGCAGATGAGATCGTCACTCTTGCCAAGAGAATCAAGAATGAGCTTCAGGCCAGCGGAGAGATGAGGTCGGTCTACGACGACTCAGCGGGCATCGGGAAGCTCTATCGCCGACAGGATGAGATTGGGACGCCCTTCTGCGTCACCGTCGACTTCGACTCCCTGGGGCGCGGCGATGATGTTTCCCAGAAGGACACTGTCACCATTCGCGACCGCGACACCATGCAGCAGCATCGCATACCGATCGCCGAACTAGCTACTTATGTCCGATCCCGCATCTGATAATCCGTGTAAGTGACGCCTTCTCGTACAACCGAGGAGGCG
>JANXLO010000341.1 GCA_025355115.1 Chthonomonadaceae bacterium | reverse complement strand
CGGACGAACTTACGCCCCAGCGCCTTGGCTATCGAGCGTCCGAGCGAAGTCTTGCCGACTCCGGGAGGGCCAGAGAAGCAGAGGATCGGCTGACGCGCCTTGCCGTCCTGCCGATATTTGCGGACGGCCAGGTACTCGAGGATTCTATCCTTGACCTTCTCCAGCCCGTAGTGATCGGCGTCCAGCACCTCTTTGACGGCCTTGATGTCTAGGTTGTCCTCGCTGGTGACCTCCCAGGGCATCGCCACCATCCAGTCAAGGTAGGTGCGCGTGACGTTGTACTCCGGGGCGGCAGGGTTCATGCGCGTCAGGCGGTCGAGCTCGCGCTCAGCCTCCTTACGGGCCTCTTCCGGCATGCCGGACTTGGCGATCTTCTCGCGAAGCTCGTCCACTTCCTGAGTGCGGTCATCGCCCTCGCCCAGCTCCTTCTGAATCTGACGCATATGCTCTCGCAGGTAGTACTCCCGCTGCGTCTTGCCCATCTCCTGCGCCACCTCGGACTGCAGGCGACTGCCAAGCTCCAGCAGCTGCACCTCGCGGGCCAGCAGCTCCATCAGGCGCGTCATGCGCGGCTTCAACTCGATAGCCTCAAGGATCTCCTGCCTCTCCTGGAAGGTGAAGCGGGGCATCTGAGCAGCGATCAGGTCGGTCAAAATGTGAGGGTCCTGCACGTTGTTCGGCATGCTCGCCATCTCGTCAGGCAGGTCAGGTGACATACCGACGATTTTGGTGAAGAGCTGGCCGATGTTGCGCCGCAGCGCCTCGATCTCCATCTTCTCCTCTTCCTGAATGATGGGCTCCTCGATGAGGCGCACCTTCACCTTCAGGTAGGGAGTGGTCTCGAGCGCCTCGACGACCTCAAAGCGCTTCAAGCCCTGCACAATGAGCTTGATTCCCTCGGGAACCTGCCCCATCATACGGATCGCGACGATGGTGCCGACCTTATAGATGTCGTCCAGCGTGGGATTCTCGACGGAAGGATCCTTCATGCAGGCGACGGCGATGAGTCGATTTCCACCGGCGGTCGAATCGTTGATGAGCTTTATCGAGTTCTCGCGGCCAACGCCTAGGGGAGCGACGAGGGACGGCACGATAACGACCTCGCGCAGCGGGAGGAGGTTCAGTTCCTCGGGAATGCGCTGGTTCTGATCGCCCTGGCCCTCTTCGCTGGGATTCAGGGAGCCATCCCCTTCGCCCAACTCCTCCGAGTTCGCCTCGGCCGCGCTCGCCAGCTCTTTTAATATGTCTGAAAGGTTTCTAGAATCCATGTTATTCTCTCTATCCGCGCTCCACTGCTCAATTCGAACTATCGCAGGGGCCGCTCGACAGGGCATGCCCTGTCCCATAGATTGCAACTCCGGTTCAGCGACTGATTCCGGAAGCCATTCACTGAACTTTACGCAGCCGATTCGGAAATGACGTTCCGATGCTGCCTGTTCCGACCGGGAAATATGGGTACTCATAGTATACGCGGAAACGTGCCTGTTCGCCCCAAATTAAGGGGCGAAGCGTGATTATTTTTCTGGCGCTTGTTGAGCACCTGCGTGTACTGCACTCATACTAAGTGATAATACCATTGAATAACGCCGAAAGTTCCCATGCAAAAAACAGCAGGAGAGCCGTAGTTGGCTCTCCTGCTGTCGGCAAGGCTGTCGTAGACATGCACTTTGCATAGCGAGTTGTCGGGCAGTCGGTAAGTCAGCGGGACAGTGACAGAGACGAGTGCCGCACGTTGCGGGCGATGATCTCCTCTGTTCGCCGCAACTGCGCTCTGACCTGCTCTTCACGCGCTATCGCGCGGAAATGGGTGCCGAGATGACGCAAACGAGCGGTGGCCTGCATGGTGAGCTGAGGAAGTGGTGTGCGTCCCGTCGAATTGAAAAGGCACGACAGCTCGCTGCGCAACTGATCCAGAGAAAGCGCCAGGCGCACTGCCTCCTGCTCATTGTCGATCTCAGACAACTGCACACGGGTGAGAAGCTCCTGGACTTTCTGGTCGAAGGCGGCGAGTTCGGTTTGCATCTGTCGCAGCTCCAGAGTCAGCGGCAACGTGAGAGTTTCCAGAGTGGATTTGACTGTATCTGTCTCTATCATCGCGGCACCAGTATCCTTCCTGCAGAGAGTGAAAAACTCAGTGCAGATCAGCGACAACGGCGCGGTTGTTTTGGGGAGAAATTGAAATCTATGCGACTGTAAGCCCTCGGCATGAAGGGGGAGGCAGATGCCCTAATTGCATCCGCGACGGGCTGAAGGCGTTGCAGCAGGGCTGACCTCCATCACGAAATTCGGTTACGGCCTATGCGTGACAGAAAATTCGCCACCTGTCCTACTATACCCGAGGTGTGCAGCGCAAGTCTATGCCCGCTAAAAAATGTAATCTGTGCTTGACTTGCCTGACAGCGGGCTGTAAACGAAGTAAGAGCAGCCCCAGGGCTGCTCTTACTCTTGAAAGTCCAAGCTGTTGGTAATCAGCGGACGGGCGTTCCCTTTTTGTCGTCGATGTTGTCGCCGGTCAATGTGTCCGCCACCTTCTCGGTGATGCCGCGGGAGTCGCGAGTGCCGTCGATGTCGTGGCCGCCGGTCTGAATGCCGGGGACTTTGTTGCCGGGAAGGGCGTTGTTGACGTCGTCCTTCACATTTTCGGCGGTGTTGCCGACGACTCGACCGGTGTGCTGCCCGATGCCGGTGATGGTATCGTCGTCGTCCACCTTGTCGACCGCATGGACAGCGGCTCCGCTGGCGACCGCTCCGGCGATGCCGCCGACCACAGCCCCGATGACCGTTCCGACCGGGCCTGCGACCGAGCCTGCGATTGCGCCAGTGACCACACCGCCCGCCCCGCCAAGCTCCGTTCCGATCTTGGTGTCTCTTCCGGAGGCGTTGTTCGCCGCGTTGTCGATCTCATTCTGTGTTCGTGATTCGGACATTATCGTGTTCCTTTTCGATTGAGTTGATTGGTTTGGGATGCTGTAAAAGCCATTCTGTTCGCTAGACGGGACGGCTGTTCCGAATGTTCCCAAAGAAAAAGTGGCGCCCTCAAGGGCG
>JANXLO010000322.1 GCA_025355115.1 Chthonomonadaceae bacterium | reverse complement strand
CAGCGCGCTCGAGGCGGCGAGGCTGCTGATAACGGTCTCGGCCAGGAATCGGGAAATTTCGGGATCGGAGCCCCGAAAGTCGGCCACAGCGATTTTGGGACGGCTGTTCGTCTCGAGTCTGACAAGTCGAGCAGGCGGCTCGGCGCGACAGATGGGAGCAAGTAACAGGCATAGGATAAAGGCGTAAACAGTTCGGCGCGATTGTCTCATCGGAGCGTCTCCTCTAGTGGACCAGAGTGCAGGCATTGCGGGGACACCTAACAAGCAAAACGGGGCGCGTCTTGTTTCGTTACACGGTTAGTCCGTGAATCCGGAGAAAAAGATCGGCTGTCACGGAGGACGGCAAAAGCAAATTTCCAGAATGACTGATTATAGGCGAAAGATAAAAAAATAGCAAGCATGTGGCGGCGAAAAAATGGTACTGATGATGCGCAGGCCGAAGCGAACATGGTATGCTTGATTATGATTGTTTAGAAAGGAGCTCAAGATGGCCTGGATTAAGACGATCAAGCCGGAAGAGGCGGACGAAAAGCTGATTGCAGCTATGCACAGCCAAAGGCATCTCTACCCAAAGGAGTATGCGGAGCGAGTCGATGCGGCGACCTCCCAGAGC
This sequence comes from Chthonomonadaceae bacterium, assembly GCA_025355115.1. Lineage (GTDB taxonomy): Bacteria > Armatimonadota > Chthonomonadetes > Chthonomonadales > Chthonomonadaceae > JANXLO01. The sequence continues at coordinate 582 of JANXLO010000322.1, read as the reverse complement.
TCAGAGCAGGACGAGAGCATCATCCGGTCGCACAGCCTGCTGCCCGACACGCTGCACCACGCTTTCGCGACTTACGGCACACTGCTCTCGCCGGATCTGCCTTTGAGCCGTGCTCAGCATGAGATGATCGCGGCCACCGTATCCGTCTGCAACTCGTGCTTCTATTGAACGGAGTCTCACGCAGAGTTTCTGCGTCGGGTCTCTCTAGATGAAGATCTGGTGAATGCGATACGGACGGACTATAGGACAGCCTCATTGGAGCCGCAGGATGTCGCCATGCTCGACTACGTGGTGAAGCTTACCAAGACACCCTGGAAGATGACAAGGGGGGATGTGGAGACGCTGCGGGCGAACGGCTTCGACGATAAGGGGATTCTGCAGATAAATCTGATCGCCTCCTGGTTCAACTACATCAACCGGGTGGCTGATGGGCTGGGAATCGGCAGGCCATGAAATTCTGTAGCGGCGCCGGGCGAACGCTTCACGACGGGCAGACGAAAAAGTAAGGGCATAGGGCGCATTTGCGATCCTCCGGTTCTGGGGGAAAGTGACCGGCCCGGATGCCATGCAGTGCCTGATTGA
>JANXLO010000193.1 GCA_025355115.1 Chthonomonadaceae bacterium | reverse complement strand
GCCTTGTCAAGAGTGAAAGTGATATTCGGCACGGGTTGACAACGATGGGGGAGGAGCCAAGTCTTGCTTCTCGGGCTGCGAAATGATATAGTATAGGCATCATTGACTGCCCTTTCGAATGCAACCGAAACGGGAACAGGGAGACAGAACTAATGACGGCACAGACAGCCACTGATCTGAGCTTGGAGCAGAGGAAGCAGTTTCAGCGCGATGGCTACATCATCATTCCGCGCCTATTTGAGAACTCGGAAGTGGATACGATCCGGGACGCCTTTATGGAGGCGAATGCCAAAGGTCCTGTTCCTGGACTGTCGGAGATCAATCCGAACTTCCGAGAGAACGACCCGCTCGCCTTCTACCCCCGAATGATGCATCCCCACCGGCACCCGGAGATGAACATAGGGCCGCTCGCGATGAGCACCATGCTCGATCCCCGTATCGGAGCTGTGCTGGCAGACCTGTTCGAGGAGGAGCCTGCTGCTGTGCAGAGCATGTTCTACTTTAAGCCGCCGGGCGCACGAGGGCAGGATCTGCACCAGGACAACTACTATCTCCGCGTCAAGCCGGGGACTTGCATCGCCGCCTGGACGGCAGTGGACGCCGCCGATCCAGAGAACGGCGGTCTGGTCGTGGTGCCGGGCTCCAGTTCGTGCGAAGTGATGTGCCCCGAGAAATCTGATTCGACTCTGTTCTTCACCTCCGATCACGTTCCAATTCCCGAGGGACTGCACGAACAACCTCTTAGCATGAACGCGGGGGACGTACTATTCTTTAACGGCAGCCTCATCCACGGCTCCTACCCGAACGAGAGTCACGACCGGTTTCGCCGCGCTTTCATATGTCACTATGTCCCGGCGGCGAGCGCTGAACTGTCGCACTGGTACACCAATCCCACCACATTCGATGGCCGCGTAATCGATATACCCGGCGCGACAGGGGGCGGCCCCTGCGGAGTGGCGACCGAGGCGAAAGGCCCGCATTGATCGAAGTCGCACACGTCACAGGCTATTCGTGACTGGCCTTGAAGATGCAACTTCATCCCCGAATCTGTGTCTGAAAGTAGAGAAGCAATTGCCAGTGAAGATGAGGGTTAACACGTTGAAGCGTTCGCTGCGCACTCTGACAATGTCCGCGATAGCATTGGCCGTCGTCGGGGTAGGCACTGCGGTATCGGCCGGGCAGTCTTCGCCGCATCGAAAGCCATCAGTGAATTCGGCGGCACCGAAGGCGGGAGAATCTGCAAAGTCGGTCGCGCTCGTAAGTTATCGCGAGGACGTAGAGCCGATTTTCAAGTCCACCTGCGGTTCCTGCCATAGCATCGACAAGCACAGCAGCGGCTTCGCCATCGAGAACCCCGAAGCGCTTTTCAAGGGCGGAACCAGGTTCGGCACGAAGGCAATTCACTCAGGCAGTCCCGCTGACAGTGCGCTCATCGCAATGCTCCACGGCACGAAGCAACCTCAAATGCCACTTAACGGCCCACCCCTCGACCCCGTAAAGCTGAAGACCATCGAGACGTGGATTGCGCAGGGCGCGAAAGTCGACGCCGTCAAGCTCGGCTGGCCGTACACCGCTCCCATAGTTCATGTTCCTCCCCACGTCAGAAATTCAGCCTGGGCAAAGACGCCAATCGACGCCTTTCTGCTTGCGAAGTTAGATGCGAAGGGCCTGAAGCCTGCGTCTCCCGCCCCAAAATCTGCCCTGCTGCGTCGCGTCTATGCCGACCTCATTGGGGAGCCACCTACTCCAGAGGAAGCAGATGCCTTCCTGAATAATTCTAGCCCCAGAGCCTACGAGACACTCGTCGACCGTCTGTTAGCCGATCCGCGCTATGGAGAGCGTTGGGGGCGGCACTGGCTCGATCTCGTCCGCTTCGCCGAGACGCATGGGTTCGAGAATGACGGCGCTCGGCCGCGCGCATGGCACTACCGCGACTATGTAATTCGCTCCTTCAACACCGACAAGCCTTACAACCTGTTCCTGAAGGAGCAGATTGCCGGTGACGAACTGTTTCCCAACGATGCCGATGCGATCACCGCTACCGGTTTTGCAAGGCTCGGGCCATGGGATGAACTCAGCACCGATCATCCTCAGCGCTGGCAGGACTATCTGAACGACGTTACGGACACGACGGGCTCCGTAGTGCTCGGCCTCACCGTCGGGTGCGCCCGCTGCCATAACCACAAGTACGACCGAATCACCCAGGCTGATTACTACCGTCTTCAAGGCTTCTACGTGAGCACGAAATGGACGGAGACACGCCTGCCCGCCAACGATCCCTATGCCAGCCAGACCGCCGCATCTCGGGCGAAACTAGAGGGACTACGTAAGCAACTCGCAGACCTGCGGCAGAGCCATCGCGCATCCGCGCTGTTAGAAAAGCAGAAGGCAGCGAAGAGCGGTGAAATCATCTCATCCATTCGCGATGAGGAGATAGATCGATATCTGAAAAACGCGGACCGTGATCGACGCAATCAGCTCGAGAGTGATATCCGCGGGCTTGAGGGTCAGATCGCTCCCTACGAGCCAGTCGCTGAGGCGATTTCGGAGGACGATAGGGACGGCAAGCCTCAGCATCTCCTGCTGCGAGGCAATCTGCTAACTCCTGGCCCGGAGGTAAAGCCCGGCTTTATCGCAGCCTTGTGCGGCGGTGTCGAAAAGCCCGCAGAAGCTCTGCCGCCTGCAAACGGGCACACGAGTGGTCGGCGGTCGGCTCTCGCCAACTGGCTCGGCAATCGCGACAATCCGATGACGGCCAGAGTGATGGTGAACCGCCTCTGGCAGCATCACTTTGGCCGCGGCATTGTGGCCTCCACTTCGGACTTCGGACGCAATGGCGACAAGCCATCGCATCCGGAACTATTAGATTGGCTGGCGATGCAGTTCATGGACGGCGGCTGGAGCATCAAAAAAATGCAGCGGATGATGGTACTGTCGAATGCATACCGAATGTCCACGCAGTTTGACCGGGTCGCCTCGAAAGCGGATCCAAACAACACGTTGCTCTGGCGGATGAACCGCATCCGTCTCGAAGGCGAGCCGCTCAGGGACAGCATCCTGGCCGTAAGCGGACGCCTCAACCCTACGATGGGCGGGCCGAGTGTCTTCCCAAAGGTGAGTGACGAAGTGCTTTCTACTGGCTCGACGCACAAATGGGGCGTATCGTCGGAAGCGGATGGCTTGCGCCGAACTATCTACGTATTCCAGAGGCGGTCACTCGTGCTGCCTATCGTCGAAGTATTCGACGGGGCGGATATGACGAACACCTGTCCCCGCCGAGCCTCCACCACTATCGCCCCGCAGGCGCTCGCGCTCTTCAACGGAGAATTTACCCGCACGGAGGCCCGTTATTTCTCGGAGCGAGTGCGGAAGGATGCTGGAAACGATCGCGACAAGCAGATCGAACGTGCCTACAAAATAGCTCTCTGCCGCCGACCGTCTGCCGAACAGCGACTGACCGCCCTTAGTTTCCTCACCAGGCAGACTGAACTACACTTGATGTCAAGGCATCAGGCGAACGGTGGCACGGGAACACGGCAGGCGGACTTTAAAGCACCGGATCCAAAAGCAATGCTAGAGGCGGAAAACGCCGCGCTCGCTGACTTCTGTCATGTTCTGATCAACACGAACGAGTTTATCTACCTCGACTAAATTGCAGTCGCTGTAAGTCCCCTCGCTAAGTCGCGAGGGGACTTTTGGCGTTTTGACTGCTGACGTTTATGCCATAATCAATCATAATGGGTGTCGGCGTTGGGAAGCATACAAATCAGGTTGAAGGCGAGGAGCGGAGATGAGACGAATTCGCATCGGCAGCGCAGTCGGACTGCTGCTGTTTTTTGGATGGACGACACACGCGATGTCTACAGCGTCGGCGCAGCAAAATCCTGCTGGTCTCGAGATGCCTGGCACAGTGAAGGCAACGGACAGATTTACTCCTCTTTCGCCTAATCAGGTGAAGCTGCAGGGAGGGATGCTAGGCGCGCGCTACGATGCGAATGCAAAGCGCCGCATGCTAAACGTCGATGAGAACGATATGCTGGACGCTTTCGAGCGGCGCAACGTGTTTCATCAGGACTGGCAGGGCGAGCACATTGGCAAATACCTCCACGCCGCGACGTTGGTTTGGGCAAGCACCAAAGACCCTGCGCTCAAAGCAAAGATCGACCGTCTTGCGACCCGATTGATAAAGACACAGGAGCCGGATGGCTACCTCGGCACCTACAAGCCTGACCATCGCTGGACAAGCTGGGACGTCTGGGTGCACAAATATGCTCTTATTGGCCTGCTCACCTACTACCAGTATACGGACAGCAGAGCCGCGCTCGCAAGCTGTCGCCGCATCGGGGATCTGCTTGTGCGTACGTTTGGAACTGCGCCAGGACAACGCGATATCAACAAGTCTGGAGAGCACATGGGCATGGCCCCGGACAGCGTCCTGGAAGCGATCGTTCTGCTCTACCGGGCAACCAACGATCCGCGTTACCTGCAGTTTGCGCGCTACATCGTCTCTAACTACGATGCGCCGGGCGGCCCCGCTATCCTCGCTTCCCTGGAAAAGTACAAGTCCGTTCGCAGAGTCGCAAACGCGAAGGCGTACGAGATGACCTCAAACTTCAATGGTCTGCTGGAGCTTTACCGGGCGACAGGCGAGAAGAGGCTCCTGACCGACATGGAGACGGCGTGGGACGATATCGTCAGAAATCGGCTCTACATCACTGGCAGCGGCTCCTCGTTTGAAGTCTATCAGGACGACTTTCACTTTCCCAACGGCAACAGATCAAACATCTGCGAGACCTGCGTCACGGTGACATGGGAGCAGATGAACCTGGAGATGCTGCGGCTGACGGGCGAAGGAAAGTATGCGGCGCAGGCGGAGAAATCGATCTATAATCATCTGCTGGCGGCACAGCAGCCGAACGGCGACGATTGGGCCTACTATACTCCGCTTGAGGGAATCAAGCCCTATGATAGCGGGACGACCTGCTGCCATTCCAGTGGCCCAAGAGGCATAGCACTCATTCCCTCGTTCGCCTGGATGACGAGCGACGATGGCGGCCTGGTTGTTAATCTCTATAACTCCAGCACAGCGACTGTCGTGCTGCCGAAAGCAGGGCGTGTCACTATCGTTGAAAAGACGGAATACCCCTTTGCCGGTAAAGTAGAATTCGTGGTGACGCCGGAGCGTGATGGCGCGCGATTCCCGTTCCGCATCCGCCTGCCGGAAGGCTCGTCTCAGTTTGATCTGAAAGTGGGAGGCAGAGTAGTAAATCGGGCAGTAGTCACGTCAGGCTATATCACATTGAATCGCAATTGGAAGCGCGGGGAGACGGTGAC
>JANXLO010000299.1 GCA_025355115.1 Chthonomonadaceae bacterium | reverse complement strand
CATCAAGCAGGGGTTAGGGCGGACCCGAGAGTTCACTTCCGCGGAATGGCCCTAACCCAGCAAATATTGAGTTCCCGCAGCCGGTCGGAAATCGGCGAGAGTGTAAGGGAGAAGATAAGAATGGCTCGTTTTAAAGAGCGATATCAGGCGGAGATCATACCGAGTCTGGTCAAGCAGTTCGGCTATAAGAACGTCATGATGGTTCCGAAAGTCGATAAGATCGTCATCAATATGGGCGTCGGCAAGGCCGGCCAAACCGGCGGCGACGCGAAAGAGCTGGATGGCGCGGTGCGCGACATGGGAATGATCACTGGCCAAAAGCCGGTCATCACACTCGCCCGCAAGTCCATCTCGAACTTCAAGCTCCGCGCTGGATCGCGCGTCGGCTGCAAAGTGACGCTGCGCGGCGAGCGGATGTATGAGTTCCTGGATCGTCTGATCTCCATCGCCCTGCCCCGCATCCGTGACTTTCAGGGCGTCTCGCCCAACTCGTTCGATGGGCGCGGCAACTTCGCCCTCGGCATGAAGGAGCAGTTGACGTTCCCCGAGATCGACTACGATAAGATCGACAAGGTGCGCGGCATGGACATTATCCTCTGCACCACCGCGACGACCGACTTGGAAGCCCGTGCGCTGCTGAAAGCATTCGGAATGCCGTTCCGCGAGAAGTAATTCGCGTATAGTAGGGCAGGCGGAAGTTGTCGTTTCGTCTGCCTCACTAAACAAGGCAAGCATTGTGATATATTTGAAAACTGAATAGAGTTCTGTGTTTGCTCTGCCTTCGCCGCCGCGACTTTTCGGCTTCGGATGGACGCGACGACGATGAACGGATCGAGAAGAGAAACCTTCACGAGACTGGGCAACGCGTCGCGCTGCAAAGAGGCTGCTCGGCGTGGTTGTTACACCATGGCGAGGAGAGTAAGACGCGATGAAAAGCTACGGAATCCGGGAGATACGCAATGTCGGGCTGTTCGGGCATCAGGGAGTCGGAAAGACGTCGCTGGCGGAAGCCCTGCTGTACGTCTCCGGCGAAATAGATCGCCTGGGCCGCACGGAGGAGGGCACCACGACGTGCGACTTCGATCCCGAGGAGCAGCGGAGACGCATCAGCATCAACGTAGCTCTGGCACCTTGCGAGTGGCAAGGCGCGAAGATCAATATCGTCGATGTGCCTGGCTATCTGGACTTTCAGGGCGAAGTGCTGAGCGCACTGAGTGTGGTGGAAGCCGCTATCCTGGTGACTCCCGCGCAGGGCGAGCCGGAGGTGGGCTTCGAAAACGCCTGGGAGCTCGCCGCCGAGCGAAACCTGCCTCGAGCCATCTTCGTCAACAAGATGGATCGAGAGAACGCAGATTTTGGAATGGTGCTCCAGTCACTGCGCGCCCGTTACGGCACTATCATCGCGCCATTCCAGTTGCCGATTGGGTCTGCGGAGAAGTTCGTTGGCGTCATCGACCTGGTTGAAATGAAGGCTTTCGTCGGCGCGGGTAAGGAAGTTGAGTGCTCGGAGATCCCGCCGGAGTGCATGGCGGAGGCCCTCCAGTACCGCGAGCTGCTGGTCGAGTCCGCCGCCGAGGGCGACGACGAACTGATCGAAAAGTTTTTAAACGGCGAGGCGCTCTCGCATGATGAGATAGTTCGCGGCCTGCATGAGGGGATCGACGCCGGTAAAGTGGTTCCCGTTCTGTGCGGCAGCGCGTCGCGTGACATTGGGATGACCGACCTGCTCGACATCATCGTGCATGAGTTTCCTAATCCGATAGAGGTGGAGCATATTCACGGCAAGCACCCCCAGACGGGAGCCGCCGAGCGCAGGGACGCGACGGATGCCGCTCCGTTGGCCGTTTTGATCTTCAAGACCATAGCCGACCCTTTCCTGGGGACGCTGAACTATTTTCGCGTCCAGTCCGGGGTGCTGAAGGGCGGGACTGCGGTGCTGAACTCTACGCGCGGCAAAGAGGAGCGGATTGGGCAACTCTCCTATGCGCGGGGCAAGAGCCAGGAGCCGTGCCCGGAAGTCCATGCGGGCGACATCGGAGTGACGGCCAAGCTCATTGACACGCACACCGGAGATACTCTCTGCGACCCGGCGAAGCCCATTCTGCTGGATGCAATTCCAATTGGGGAGCCGATCTTCGAGCAGGCGGTGACAGCAAAGTCGAAAGTGGACGAGGACAAAATGGGGCCAGCGCTTCAACGTGTGGCGGCTTCCGATCCCGCGTTCAAGTTCCGGCGCGATCCGGAGACGGGCCAGACGATTTTGTGCGGCGTGGGGGAGACTCATCTCGCCATAGTCATCGAGCGTCTGAAGAAGTTCGGGGCCACGGTAGAGGTGGTGGATCAGAAAATCCCGTTCCGCGAGACGGTGACGCAGAAGGCCGAGGCGCAGGGACGACATAAGAAGCAGACTGGCGGACGCGGCCAGTTCGGCGACTGCTGGCTCCGCATCGAGCCGAACCGGGGCGGAGGCTTCGAGTACGTGGACGCTGTGGTGGGCGGCTCGATCCCGAGGCAGTTCATACCGGCTGTCGAGAAGGGCGTCCGGCAGGCGATGGAGACTGGCAGTCTGGCAGGGCATCCCGTCGTAGATGTCCGGGTCACCTGCTTCAACGGATCGTATCACGACGTAGATTCGTCCGAGGCCGCCTTCATCATGGCGGGCATTGCCGGGTTTCACGCCGTGACGGAGAAAGCCGCTCCGACATTGCTGGAGCCGATACTGAACATCGAAGTTTTGATCCCCGAAGGGATGCTGGGAGACGTGATGAGCGATCTGACCGGCAAAAGGGGACGCATCGTCGGCACGGAAAGCGCCGGAACGGGCAAGACCCGGCTCCGAGCGACCGTGCCGCAGGCCGAACTGCTGCGCTACGCGATAGACCTGCGATCAATTTCGCGGGGGCGAGGCACTTTCACGGCATCGGCTTCCCACTATGAGGAAGTCCCGGCGCATCTTGCGCAGACCATCATCGCGAACCACAAGAAGGAGCGCGAGGCGGACCACTGACGGTCCAGCACATTCTTGGCACGGCAGTCCGACTGGACTTCGATCCAGGCGGGCGACGTGACAGGGGCACAAGCCCCGACATCATCGGACGGAGGATCTTTTTTGGCAAAGCAAGCATTGATCGAAAAGCAGAAACGCAAGCCCAAGTTTGCGGTTCGCGCTTATACCCGCTGCAACGTCTGCGGACGTTCGCGGGGCGTCATACGACGCTTCGGCATCTGCCGCATCTGTTTCCGTGAAATGGCGCACAAGGGGCTGATCCCGGGCGTCACGAAGTCGAGCTGGTAGGAGAAAAAACATGGCTTATACCACCGATCCTATCGCCGACCTGCTGACCCGAATCCGCAACGCCAACCGTGCCAACCACGATTCGCTGGAGATCTCCTCATCGAATCTCAAGGTCGAGGTCACGAAGATTCTGCTGCGCGAAGGGTTCATAAAAAGCTTCGAGGTCATCAAGCAGGAGCCGCAGGACAAGATTAAAATCGCCCTGAAATACGGCATCAAGCGCGAGAAGGTCATCACTGACCTGAAGCGCATCAGCAAGCCTGGCCTGCGCGTCTACTGTGACAAGGAGAAGATCCCCCGAGTCCTGCGCGGACTGGGCATCGCCATCCTGTCCACCTCGCATGGCCTGATGACCGACCGCGAAGCCCGCAAAAAGGGCGTCGGCGGCGAAATCCTCTGCTACGTCTGGTAGTCGGCCAGCGACACGCTCATGAACGGGAGAGAGTTTCTATGTCACGTATTGGTAGAAGACCGATCACAGTTCCCGCCAATGTGACCGTTTCTCCGACGGAGGACGGCACAGTCACGGTCAAGGGCCCCAAAGGGACGCTGATGCGTCACCTCAGCCCGGAACTGATCTATACGCAGGAGGGCGGCACACTGACAGTGGGCCGGCCCACCGACAAAAAAGAGCATCGTGCTCTGCACGGCCTGACCCGCACTCTGGTCGCGAATATGGTGGAAGGCGTCACCGTCGGCTACACGAAGCAGCTTGAGATCATCGGCGTCGGGTTCCGCGCCACGATGGTGGGACAGACGCTTCAGCTCACTGTCGGCTTTTCGCACTCCATAGAGGTCATGCCCCGAGAGGGAATCGCGTTCGCGGTCGCCAACGATCCTCAGTCGCGCAACGCCATCGTCACCATCTCCGGCATAGACAAAGAGCGAGTGGGACAGACCGCCGCTGAGATTCGCAAGCTGCGCAAGCCGGAGCCCTATAAGGGCAAAGGCATCCGCTATCGCGGCGAGGCTGTTCGCCGCAAGCAGGGCAAGGCTTCCGGCAAGGGCGGCAAGGGCAAGAAATAGAGTCGATGCTCTACCCCGCGCTTTCGCGCGGGGTAGAGAAATCGGGCTCGACTGTGGTATAATGAACCCTTGCGTCCCGCGGATTCCCCGTCGGCACGCCAGGTATAGCGTTGGGTCGGCAATCCAGCGCGAGAGGAAACCGGAAAACATGCGAATTGAAGATAAGGAAGTGCTTCGCAAAAAGCGTCACCGCCGGCTGCGCTTCAAGGTGATCGGGTCCGCAGAGCGACCGCGCCTGAACGTCTCCCGAAGCCTTCAGCACATCTATGCACAACTGATTGACGATACGACCGGACGCACGCTCGCCGCCGCCTCCACTGTGGAGAAGGATCTGCGCGACAGCCTGAAAACCGGCGGCGATGTTGGTGCGGCGAAACTCGTCGGCAAGCTTATCGCGGAGCGGGCGCAGACCCTTGGCGTCACCGCCATCGTCTTCGACCGGGGCGGCTACAAGTATCATGGGCGTATACAGGCTCTCGCTGACAGTGCGCGCGAGAACGGACTAAAGTTCTAAGGAGCAATCGTTGGCGAAGATAAATCCTGATACGCTGAACCTCGAAGAGCGCGTCATAAAAACGAACAAATGTCAGAAGACCACCAAGGGCGGACGCACCATGAGCTGGAGCGCGCTGGTCGTGGTTGGCGATGGCAACGGACATGTCGGCGTAGGCCTGGGCAAAGCGCGCGCCATTCCCGATGCTATCCGCAAAGGCGTCGAAGCGGCCAAAAAGGCGATCATTCTCGTTCCCATCGTGGGAGGCACCCTGCCGCACGAGCTGTTCGTCCATGAGGGCGCGGCGGAAGTCATGCTCAAGCCAGCCTCCCCTGGAACAGGGCTTGTGGCAGGCAGCAGCATGCGCACTATCCTCGAGCTGGCGGGCGTTCACGATGTTCTGGGCAAGTCGCTCGGCTCATCTAACTCCGTCAATATCGCCTGGGCCACCATTGAAGCCCTGAAGAAACTGAAGCGAGTGGAAGATGTGGCGCGGCTTCGCGGCACCACAGTCGATGCGCTCGCTCCCTGGATGCGGAAACTGGAGGGGCATCATGGCGGTTAAGCTCAAAATCACACTGAAGAAAAGCCCTATCGGCTACGCGGCCTCGCATCGGGCAACCGCCCGTTCCCTGGGCTTCACGAAGCTTCAGCAAGTGCGCTTCCATGACGACAATCTTGTCATCCGGGGCATGTGCCACAAGATCAGGCATCTGGTTCATGTGGAGCAGGTCACCGAAGAGCAGGTCTGACACCCGCTATCGTTCGGGCCGTCCCTCACGAGCAGGGGCGGCCCTCCCCGCGCAGTGTCGGCCCGCGACAGGGCCGCGCAAGGGGTAGGAGAGAAAATGGCAATCGGTATTCACAATATGCAGCCTGCCGCAGGCTCGACGCACCGGCGCAAGCGGGTTGGGCGCGGCGGCGGCTCCGGACATGGCAAGACCAGTACACGCGGACACAAGGGCAACAAGTCCCGCGGACAGATCAACCCCAACTTCGAAGGTGGTCAGACTCCTCTCCATCGTCGTCTGCCGCAGTTGCGTGGCTTCAAGCCAGTCAACAAGAAATTCTATGCGCTCGTCAACCTGTACATTCTCGAGGAAAACTTCGAAGAAGGCACGACGATCACTCCTGAGCTGCTCGTTGAGCGAGGCATCCTGCGCGACATTCATGCGGGACTTAAAGTGCTTGGCACCGGCGAGGTGACCAAAAGCTTGACCGTCCACGCGCAGAAGTTCAGCCAGACCGCGGAAGAGAAGCTCAAGGCGGCGGGCGGCACCACCACAGTGCTGGCAGCGCGAAGACGCTAAGGGAACACGCATGATTGAGGCAATAATTAGAGCTTGGTCCATTCCTGAATTGCGGAAGCGCATCAGCTTTGTGCTCGTGATGATGATGGTGTTTGCCGTCGGCGCGCATATTCCTGTGCCC
>JANXLO010000277.1 GCA_025355115.1 Chthonomonadaceae bacterium | reverse complement strand
TACACGACGCTCTTCCGATCTAGGAGCAGTGCGGCGGCGATCAATTTAGTGTTCATGGCTGGTCGGATTCCTTTTCGATGGGAATGGCAATAAGCGTGACGGAAGGCGCCGTGTCCGTGTCCTCGTCTTCGGGCATCAGGGAGATCTGCAACAACGCCGGCGCGAAGCAGAAGCCGGCTCTGTGCGGGTCAGGCTGAGCGACCCAGACCGGCGTCAGGGACTGAGTTGCGTTCTGGCGCACGACGGTTTCAGTCTTCCAGACGAAAGCGGCTCCGGCGACGGATGCTGGTTGGGATGAAGTGTGAATCGACAATCTGTTGCGCCGATGCCGGGCATGAGCCGTGATCCCTCGACCTCCGAGTTCAAGGCGGCGCAACGCGGGGACGGCAGCCAGCCGCTTCGATGCGGCAGTGGGCGCGATGGATGTGAGGAGATGGGAAGCGCGGCGGAGCGGGGAGGGCATACGGCTTCTCACATTGAGAACCGAGCTCTCGGGCAGGTGGTGCGGCCAAATCAGAAAGGCGGCGGTGAGGGCCAGCGCAAAGCCGCCGAGAGGAGTGGTCAACCGCAGGATTGGCAAGGGGCGCGGGCAGCCTCCTGTACGAAGTCGCCGAGTCAGTGCGTCGGAGACGAGGGTTGCGGGAGCAGGGGCTTCGGGCTCATACCGCCTCGCCTCCTCCAGCAGAGCGCGAATACGACGGTCGGTTGCGTCTATTTTATCGTTGAACGGTTGGTTCATAGCGTCCAGCCTTTCGCCTGCGCTTCGCGGCAGGCGGGGGTTTCCAGGTCGTCGATCTGAAGGTCATGCAAGAGTGGAGCCAGTCGGCGCAAGCCTGACTGCACACGGCTGCGAATCGTGCTCTCCGCCGTCTGCTCCAGTCGCGCCAGCTCAGCAATCGAAAACTCCTCGAAAAAGTGCAGCCAGATCGGCACTCGCTGCGGAGTAGGCAAGGCCGCCACCGCCTGCCGAATACGTCGTTGCGCGGCTCGGCGCTCCGCTAGACGCTCGAGCGGCTCTCCTGTCTCCGTGTCGGGCAACTCCGTCCGCCAGAATCGTATTCGCCGCTTCCACGCCGACTTCTGATAGTCGTGTGCCGTATTCAGCGCGATGCGGCAGAGCCAGCTTTCGAACGACGCCTCGGCGCGATACATGCGGAGGGCGCACCAGGCGCGGACGACCGCCTCCTGCGCCAGATCCTCTCGATCCGGCCCTGGAGCCACCGAGGAGACGATGCGCCACAGGCGAGTCCGGCTGCGTTCACACAGAGTCGCGAACGCCTCCCGATCCCCCGCCACGGCCAGCGCCGCCAGCTCGCTCCCCGGCTTTAAGTCATTCACTCGTTCGCCTCCAATCCTTTAGACGAGACAGCTTCCCAATTCCGCGAACACTGGGAGGGAGGTGAACCTTTTGCCTTCTCTCTGTACCCAATGATGTGAACGTCGCGAAAACACTCCTTTCCTTTTCACCGGCGTCTTTTTCAGGGAGCCAATTCCATGCAGCAAAACGAGATGCAGATAGTGCGTCGGATACGGCAGGGCGAACGCAACGCCTTCGCGGAGTTCCTCGACCTTTATGGGACGCGGGTGCATCGGTTGGTGCGCCGCTATGTGACCGACCCGACGGACGCCGAGGATGTGACGCAGGAGATTTTCTGCGACATACACCGCTGCTTCGGCCAGTTCCGGGGCGATTCGGCCCTCAACACCTGGGTCTATCGCATCGCCGTCAATCACTGCCTGCGCCACTGCCAGCGGTTGCGCACCGACAGCGTGCCGCTGGAGAAGCAGGAGATCGAGGCGCGGGACTGGCGCACCGACCCACAGCAGTCCGCGATGAGCGGCGAACTGAGCGACCATGTGCAGACGGCCATTTCGGGCCTTGCGCCCCATCACGCCGACGTGGTCGTGCTCTGCGAACTGCACGGCCTTACCTATCGGGAGTGCGCGAAGGTGCTGGATATACCCGTCGGCACGGTGAAGTCGCGGCTCTCCAACGCGATTCGCCGCCTGCGGGTCAGCCTGACGAGCTATGTTCTGGGAGATGGATTAGAGGGGGCGGCGGCTGCGCCGCTGGAGGCCAACCGATGAACGAGTGCGAAAGAATGAGTGAAGAGTTGAAGGCGTATGTGGACGGCCAGCTGTCCCCCGTGGCGAGAATCGCGCTGCGCCTGCATCTGAACGGATGCGCGTCCTGCCGAAGGGAGATCGAGGAGATGCGCCAGCTTGGAAAACGAATGCGCGCCGACGATGCGCTTGAGATGACGGACGCTCTTCGCGCCAGGATTCTGGCGGCTGTTCCTAGCTCTGCGCCCGGCGACACCATGCCGATGCTTCCGAAATGGCGTCAAAAGCCCGTCCTGCTCTGGGGAGGCACCGCTGCGGCGGCAGTCCTCTGGTTCGCCCTCTATCCCTTGATGAGCCGCTACCCGCATTCGCCCGGAAGCGGCGATAGGCTGCAGGGACTTACAGGAGGATCGTACACACAGGATTTCGATGAAAAGCCGATTCCGCCTTCCGCTGCCTCCTCAACTTACAAAGACTCTGCTGGCGAGCAGCGACAGTCGGGCGTGGTGAACGGCAAAGCGCAGGCTGCTAATGCTGCAGGCTATGAGAGTTTTATGACACATGAAAAGACTGAAACCGATCCAGCGAAGTCGAGCCAGCTAGAGATGTACCACGTCACTCAATCTCGCATAGCAGTAGGCGCTGGAGGAGACGTCAATGGGTCACTGAGAGGGAGTCGAGAGCCTGCCACTGCTGATGTGGGACGCTCCGTCGTCACGCAGTTACACGTGGCCCGACACGCCGCTATGTCACCTTCGCCAAAAGCACTAGCTAAGGGAGACGGGGCGAACCAGAATGTCGTTTCCCTGGCAGATGAAGATGTTCCTACGGAGCGGCAGGTGCATCGGGAGGCGAGCCTGACACTTGAGGTCGCGAACACAGAGCAGCAGAGCGAGAGCGTGGAGCGGCTTGTCAAGGAGTCGAAGGGGTATGTGGCGCAGAATCAGCTGACGACGGGGGAAGACAACACGCGAACCGCCTCCCTCACCTGCAAAGTTCCGGTGGATCAGTTCGAGACGGTGATGAGCCAGATATCGCGGCTAGGCAAGCTGAAAGCCAAAAGCCTGACCGGCGAGGACATCACCGAGAAAGTCAGCGACGCACAGGAGACAGGGCATGTGCTCCGCGCCGATATCGCCATCACCGAGGAGAAGCTGAAAGAGCGACGCGGTCGAGTCCAGACCCTGCGCGACGAGGAGACACTGCGTCAGCTACGCATCCGGTCGGCACAGGCTCAGGCGCGGCTGAAGATGCTCAACAGGCTCGGCGCACTCGCAGAGATCGTGGTCGAGCTCAACGAGAAGCCATTGAAGTCGACCGTCGCTGCACCAAAGCCTGTCAGTCCCTTCATGGAGGAGATCAGCGGAACTGGTCAGGCGGCGGCGCACTCCTTCCTTATGGCCCTGCGCCTGCCCCTTCAGCTTCTGGTCTGGATAGTGGTCTATGCGCCGATATGGGCGCTGATACTGATCGCCTACCGCCGCTTCACGCGATAGTTACGAACAAGTAGCCCACGTCCCAATCGATCTCAATGTATGCTGCGGCTCCGGTGTGGAGCAATGCGACCACCTCGGCTGCATCGTTTTTCTTGATGGCCCTGATGAGATCCCGATCGCGTGCCTGCCTTCGAAGTTCTCGGTAGGCCATCACAGTCGAGAGGCTCAGAGAGAGGACCAGCAGGAGCAGGATCGACAGCATCAGCAGTTTGTTGCGAGAAGTCTTCATCCGTTTGCATCCTGCGTCTGGCCGAGACTATGCCTGGAGGAAATTGCGGAGGATGTCCATGCCGCAGGGGGTGAGGGCTGATTCGGGGTGGAACTGGACGCCTTCGAGCGGGTAGTCGCGATGCCGGACGCCCATGACTTCGCCCTCCTTCGTCTC
>JANXLO010000259.1 GCA_025355115.1 Chthonomonadaceae bacterium | reverse complement strand
CTGAAGCTCTTCGAAATCAGAGGGCACGGGCAGGAGCACTCGGGAGTCGTCATCATGCTGGAGGATGTCACGAAGCACGTCCGCATGCAGGCGGAGATGGAGCGGATGCGTCGGCTGGCCGACATCGGGCAGCTCGCGGCTAAGATGGCTCATGAGGTGCGCAACGCCCTCTCGCCCATTAAGGGGGCGGCGCAAATCATTCGCCTCGAACTGGATCAGCAGAGCGCCGCCCTCGAGTGGCCGGATATCATCATTGCGGAAGTGGATGGCCTCAGTCATCTTACAAGTGCCATGCTCGATTTCGCTCGGCCCACCCCTATCGATCCGCGCCCGCTGCACCTTCCGGATTTTCTGGCGACTGCTGTACTGACGCTTTCAGCTTTTCTGGACGAGCATCGCGTCTTCGTCGATTGGGAAGCGGAGGACGACCTGCCTCAACTCCACGCGGATCCGGTTCTGCTGGGTCAGGTCGTCCGCAATATCGTCATGAACGCGGCTCAGTCCATGCCCGAAGGCGGCACACTCTCGTTGAGCGTGGACTTCGATGAGGATGCGCAGATGCTTGCAGTTCACTTCCGAGACACGGGTATAGGCATCGGTGAAAAGGAAAGAGAACGCATATTCCGGCCTTTCGTTACCACCAAGCCCAAGGGGACGGGCCTGGGACTCTCTATTGTGCAGAAGATCATAGCCGGGCATGGAGGAAGAGTGGAGGTTGAAAGCCGGATTGGCGAAGGAACCTGCTTCCACATCTACCTGCCGTTGCGCCCCCCGCACGACATGGGCCAGCCGGCAGTCGGGGATAGCCCGATGATAAGCCCCAGCCTGACAGGTCTTTTCCCGGACAGTTGAGGCCCTACAGTCCGCGCCCAACAAGTCATCAAGGAGTTTCATGAGTCAACCGACAAAACCACAGACCATCCTGGTTGCTGACGATGAGCCGAACATTCGGCGCGTGTTCGAGGCCATGTTCTCCAAAGAGGGCTACACTGTCCTGACTGCTGAGAACGGCAAAAAAGCTCTCGATTTGGCGGCTGCCAATCACATCGATATACTTGTCACCGACCTTATCATGCCAGACATCAATGGAGTGGAACTGCTGCAGAAAGTCAAACAGCTTCACCCGGAGTGCGCCGCCATCGTAGTCACTGCTTATGGAACGATCAAATCCGCGGTGGAAGCGATGCGATACGGAGCGTATACCTACCTGTCCAAGCCCTTCGACATGGACGAGGTCAAAGCAGTCCTCAAAAAAGCCATTGAGCATCAGGCTGGCTCCTCCGATCCACTCAAGCGCCCGCCGAGCCCCAAAAACGCTCCCGTCACTATACTGGACTGCGTAAGCGAGAAGATGCGTGAGGTCTATAGCATCGTCGAGCGGGTAGCTGAGACACGGGCGACCGTTCTGATACGTGGGGAGAGCGGGACAGGCAAGGAGCTCATCGCTCGTGCGCTGCACACTCAGAGCGGGCGAGTCAACAAGCCATTTGTCCCGGTTTCATGCGCCGCATTGCCCGAAACTCTGTTGGAGAGCGAGCTATTCGGGCATGAGAAGAATGCCTTCACCGGAGCTGTCAATGCGAAGCCGGGCCGCTTTGAGTTGGCAAACCAGGGAACTCTTTTTCTGGACGAGATAGGGGATATCCCCACCACTATTCAGATCAAGCTGCTGCGAGTCCTCCAGGAGTGGGAGTTCGAGCGGATCGGCGGCACCAAGAGCGTGAAGGTCGACGTGCGTCTGATCGCGGCGACCAACAAGAATTTGGAGAAGGCGGTCGCCGAGGAGAAGTTTCGGACAGATCTCTACTATCGCCTCAAC
>JANXLO010000233.1 GCA_025355115.1 Chthonomonadaceae bacterium | reverse complement strand
TGGACGAGAGCGTATTCGCCCTCTCCGAATTGCAGCCTGGACTGGAGAAGATCTATTTCCTGTTGGAGAAGGAGCTTATGGAGCCAAAGTATGAAATCCACGGCCTGCGCCCCACAGGACTGCTCCAGCCCAATCCGGGTCCCATTCCTATTATGAGAGATGCGGAGCGACAGCGGGGAGCCGCTATGCTGCTCTGCGCAGTGCCCCGAGCGAGCGATTTTGAGATGCAGGTGAACACCTACCAGGAGCGGTTTGCAGTGGTGCGCATGAAAGTAGTGACCGAGATGCAGCAGACGCAGCAGAAAATCTGGAATGCGGTCGCGAAGTATCAGGCCGATACCAAGACGCCTCTGACTGCGCAGGAGTCGCTGATGAAGCTCGTCGAGAAAGGATATCTCTTCGAGGCAGATCTGCTCGATCCCTGGGGCCACTTCTACAAGGCCGATCTGAATGGCCAGACAATCTACTTTGCCTATTTTTCGCTCGCGTCCGCTGGGCCGGACGGAAAATGGAACACAACGGACGATATAACAGGCGTTTCGAAGTATGGCTGGAACGCCAACGGGATTGGCCGCAGAAGAGGATTTGCTCCGGGTAGAATGGCGCTCGGCGCGGAGGGCCCTCCTGGCGCGTTCGGCGCAGGGGGCGCGAATCTGAACGAGTTCGATAAGGCAGCGGACCGCCCAATGCTGGCGTTCAAGCAGGCTGCCGCAAGAAGTGAGACCAAAAGCGCTGTCGGCGGTGGCGGCTCGGCAAAGGACTCTGGCGCGACACGAGTCCGGGAATACTTCCCCGAGACGATGTACTGGAACCCGGCTGTGCTCACCGATGAGAAAGGATTGGCCGAGATTAATGTCCCCATGGCCGACTCCATCACGACGTGGCGGTTGAGCGCGATGGCGAACAGTATGAATGGTCAACTCGGAAGCACGACCAGCGGCGTCAAGGTGTTTCAGGACTTCTTCGTGGACATCGACCTGCCGCTCTCGCTGACCAAAGACGATCATGTGGAGATCCCCGTCGCGGTGTACAACTACCTCCCGACCGCTCAGACAGTCGCTCTCGATCTTGAGACGCAGCCCTGGTTCCGTCTCGAAGGCAGTTCCCACCAGAACATCAAAATCGAAAGCGGACAGGTCAAGGTCGTCTACTATCCGATTACAGTCAACGCCATCGGCACCCACGCCCTGATGGTCACCGCGAAGGGCAGCAAACTCTCAGACGCAGTGCGGAGGCAGATTGAGGTGACGCCCAACGGCAGGAGAACGGACGTCGCCATTAACGATCGCTTGGAGCGCAATGCGGAGAAGACATTCGCCATTCCCACCGACGCCATTAAGGGAGCGAGCGCCTTCTACGTCAAGCTCTATCCCGGCACCTTCAGCGCGGTTGTGGAAGGGCTGGACGGGATTCTACGTATGCCGAGCGGCTGCTTCGAGCAGACTAGCTCCACGACCTACCCGAACCTGCTGGTGCTGGACTACCTGAAGACCACGAAGAAAATCAACCCCGAACTTCAAATGAAAGCCGAGCAGTACATCAATGTCGGTTATCAGCGCCTCGTCACTTTCGAGTGCAAGAACGGCGGCTTCTCCTGGTTCGGCAATGAGCCCGCGCATCAGATCCTGACCGCCTACGGACTGCTGGAGTTCAGCGACATGGCGAAAGTCAGTGAGGTGGACCCCGCCGTGATCGCCCGCACACAAAGCTGGCTGGCCTCCAAACAGCACCCGGACGGTACGTGGGAGGAGACGAATTCGGGCATCGCCGAGGGCATCATCAACCGGCAGTCGGGCGTCCTGCGCTCCACCGCTTATATCGCCTGGGCGCTCGCGGAGAGCGGCTTCACAGGACCGCAGGTGATGAAGGGCGTCGGTTACGTCAAGGAGCATGGTGCGGAGGCCAAAGACCCCTACACCCTGGCCGTGATCGTGAACCTGCTGACGAGGGTGGAGAAGGAAGCCGACACGACCGCCAGGTTCGCGAATGCGCTGATTGCGCTCGCCAAGACCGATGACAAAGCCGCCTGGTGGCAGAGCGACACGCAGACCTTC
>JANXLO010000007.1 GCA_025355115.1 Chthonomonadaceae bacterium | reverse complement strand
CATTCGCCATCCCATGCAAACTCCTCGACCTTCGCTGCCAGTTCGACGGCTTTCCTGCCCTGCAGATCCGCCTCCTCAGAATCACCGCGCAAACGCAACAACTCGGCGAAATCGTTCAGGGTATGGATGAGGAACCAGGCCAGCCAGATGCTCTCCCCCTTGCCCTCGATGCCCACCCGGTTCATTCCGTCGTTCCAGTCGCCGCCGCCCATGAGCGGCAGGCCATGCGGGCCGGAAGTCGAGCCTTTTGCCAGGGAGCGGCGGCAGTGCTCCAACAGCGTACCGTGCTCTTCGGAGATTTCGGGGAGATTGAAGGACTCATGCTCGTGCTCATCGAGCTCTCTGCCGCTCAGGAAAGGGATCATCTCGTCGAGAATGCCGGAGTCTCCTGTGACTCGAACATAGTGCGCAGTCACGAACGGCAGGAACAGCAGATCGTCTGAGATGCGCGTGCGAACACCCGCGCCCGCGGGCGGGTGCCACCAGTGCTGCACGTCGCCCTGAACGAACTGCCTTGCCGCCGTCCTGACGATCTGCTCCCGCGCCAGATGCGGCGCGGCATAGACGAGGGCCATTACGTCTTGAAGCTGATCGCGGAATCCATAGGCTCCGCCCGACTGATAGAATGCCGAGCGACCCCACAGGCGGCAGCTGATGTCCTGATACAGCAGCCAGCGGTTGAGCAGGAAGTTGACCGCGAGGTCAGGCGTATCAACCTGCACAGTGCTCAGCACACCGTCCCACCATTCACAGGTCGTAGCCAGCGTCCGCTCGAAAACCTCCAGCGGGCGGAACCGCTCGACAAGCGCCTGCGCCTCCTCCATGTCCGCCGCCTGACCGAGAACGAACACCACTTCCGCAGTCTGGTTCGGCTCGATCTCCACACTTACCTGTAGCGCAGCGCAGGGATCCAGGCCTGCCCCGACATGCCCGCCGAGGCGAGCGCGGGTCAGGCCCGCCGGAGCGGAGAGGAGCCCATTGCGCCCGATGAACTCAGCGCGATCCCCCGTGTAGGAGAGGATGGGCAGGCTCGAGGCGACGAAGGCGACCCTATCCCCGAAATCGGGATGGTACGGATTTCGGGCGGTGAAAATCTGATGCTCTGAGTACCACTGCGTCAGGATATGGCTCTGCGTCTCCTCGCGCTCGGTGCCGAGCGTCCACTCGCAATAGAGCGTGACCGTCAGCCGCCGCCGCTTCGATGAGCGATTGGTCAGGCGCAGCCGCTGCAGTCGAACGGGCGCGCCGCCCTCTGCATCCATCGGCACCGTCGTCGTCAGCCACTGCTCGACGGAGTGACTGGTGTGCTCGAAATGCGTATAGCCCTGCCCATGATGGATCCGGTAGGCGTCCTCCTCGCGAATCGGCAGCGGCGTCGGCGACCAGACGGCTCCCGACTCCTCGTCACGGATGTAGAGCGTGTCGCCGCCGGGATCGGAGACCGGATCGTTGCTCCAGG
>JANXLO010000741.1 GCA_025355115.1 Chthonomonadaceae bacterium | reverse complement strand
GGGGACGAAAAGTGGTAGCAGCGCACATCGACCCCAAGATCGTAAAGACAACGTGCAACAGCAGAGGAATCGATTCCTCCGCTTAAAAGCAGAGCTACGCGGCGAAATTGACCAACCGTCTCCGCCGTTCCTTTCATGAGTAATTTACGGGCAACCTGGCTATACTCTGCGAGGGAGCGTAGGCGTTTGTTCTCGGCCAGCCAGGGCAAAGCTCCCTCATCAAACCGACCTCGAACCATCTCATGTTTCCGAAAGAGAATATATTCTCCCGGATTGACAACGCGCACGTTTTTATAAGGTACGACATTTGCCCCCCAGGACAGGCAGGCCAGTGCCTCCCAATCCAGATCCTCCGCAGAATCCATGAGGTCCGTGATATTCGAGGACCACCGCAGAGTTTGCCCTTCCTGTTTATAATAGAGCTGATTGTTAGACGAGAGACTGGCGAGCAATACTACATGATTGGGCGTGATGATCGAGGCTACGAAATCACCTTCTATAGCGCCGATACGGGGAATATCCTCTTGCAGTAGCGCGGCTGTTTGAAGATATCTGGTGCATTGTGCAATCTCCCCTTCTTCTCCCTTACAATCGGGCTTTACGGGTGGTACCCGCCACACAGAACCTGCCCACGCAGCTCTGACTCCGGGGTGATCGACTCTACTCAGATCGTCCACGGCAGTCGGCAGATCGTCAGGCACACTGGAAGCGAACTGTTGCACTAAATAACTTGGGCCACCATGCCTCACGTCCACAGCGCTGCTGGCAATATAGCTTGACTTCACCTGCCGTCGCCGAAAGTGCAGTACAATTGGAGAGAGCGCTTCTTCGAACATAAAGCGGCCGGCAACACCTGTAAAATCATGTGTTAATCGCATTTGATGGGGCATATCGAAACCTGATCCCTTTTACTTAAAATACGATAAGCGAATTCATTCTTAATAGAAACAGGCGCCCTGTGTGTAAGATGTCTTAGGACCATGAAGGGTAACGCACCAAGTTCAGGAAGCCCTCTTGAATCATAGGATTGCCGTTGATGGCTACCCCATTTACTTCAGTCCAAGCGTGAAACTCATAAAAATCATGCTGGTAAAGTTTGGGTTTCCCAATAACGACTTGAGCGGGCAGTCCTAGTGCTATAAGCCCCGCAGTCAATGACACTGAGGACGGCAGGCAGACAAGCTCTTCCCGTAAGAGATGCCCGGCCCACCGCATAGTGACCAACATGCGACTCGCTAAGAGATATTCTTCGTCGGGATCTGATATCGACAAGGGCGTAAAATCAGTTTTAAGGCGATCGAGGTACCCGCGAATGCCTGGAAATCCAGCGGACCGATAGATGCGACACGCTTGTGCGTAAGCCGATACTGCATATAAGCGCCTTGGCAGCGGCACCAGTGTCTTGCAGGGTAAAACAGATTTCCCGAGGGCCAAACACTCCCAATCAGGACCAGCCATTATTTATCTCCACGGAATACGGGTTCGATTTACCATTGGCTCTAGGTTTTCCACGAAGGGGAGAACCTGTCTAAAAACATGGCGACGGCTTCATTCTCAATGCTTGTTCCCGACGATGCAGAAAACTGCAATGCCCTTACGGACTGGCAATGCTGCAATCTACATATGCTTATGAGATCAAGACCCGAAATTTCACCATATCAAGGACATGTTTTCAACAAAGATCTCCCCTCCGGTACCATCCTTTAGTAGTCGAGCAGTCCGGCCACTGTGGTGCCACCGACCGGTTGAATGGGATCGATGGCTAGCGTGGTTGTCTTCGACCAGTGCTGACTGTCTGTATCCGAACTGCCCGCACCCGTATCACCCGTCAGTTCTTCCATCGAGCCGATAAACTCGATTGTGGGTGTCTCATATGCTAACTTTGCTATGGTATTTCACCTCCTTTCCTTGAGATTGCGATAGCCTTAAAGGGCCATAGCGATGGATAAACCGTGTGATCACACGGAAATCTATCAAAAAATAAACATGAGACGCGACTGTCTTTGGACAGTGTAGGAAGGAGATGCCCGGAGGAGGTTCATCCCTCGCGAACCCAGGCCCGTTCGTGTTTTCATTGGCGGAGTTCTCCCACGAGCCGGACCTGTCTGAGTAAAGCGTGTTAAGGGCTGAATACCTTGCTAGGCTTGTGAAGCTTGAAGGGCCGAAAATCGTTTCCGCGCACCTGAGCCCAATTCATGACTTTCACGTGTCCATCGGCAAAGGCATAAACTCCCTGGCCCTGATGTCCCTTTGAAGGGTGGAAACTAGGATCGGAAGCAGTGGGATCGCAGGGGGGAAAGTTATCGATGGCGGCACTGCTTGGCAAATGACGCCCAGGCAATTTCCAGGAATCGCATCCGGCTAAGGTAGCGCCATGAGGAGACCCGATCAAACTATCGGACACGCCGATACTGAATGTACCCCATGCTTCCCCAACGGAGATTGTTTCTGCCGGCTGATCGATATCCGACATAGCATGATTTACTATTCCGGTGGTCAAATCAGGCTTTTCACCCCGGTCAACGGCTTCTTGTGTGACTAACTGATCGGTGACAGCATACGAACGGGAGAGATGCCTAGTCGTATAACTTCCATCCCACAGCCCTGCGTAAGCCCGTTGCGCTGTGTCACTCGGGCACAGATAGATTTGGTCACTTTTCGCATAGGGAGCGATCTGGCGGTCATAGGGTATCACACTTTCCGTACCGCCATTAATAGGGGGCGCGGTTACCTTAGCGACCATGCGCTCATCGTGATCTTGAACATAGAGGAGAAGACTGAGAGAGATCTGATGAACATTGCTGCTGCAGGCAGCTTGCCGTGCCTTTTCCCGTGCCTGTGCGAAGACCGGAAAGAGAATGGCCGCAAGTATCGCGATAATGGCGATTACCACAAGGAGTTCGATGAGCGTAAACGCCTTTTTTTTAATGGGACTGTACCTCGCATAGAAGCATAGATTCATCTAATTCTCTTTTCGTAACTCAGGGCTCGCTCATTTTTGAGCGGTTTCATAAAATTGGCTGCCGCAGTAGCCAAAAACGTGCCTTTCTGTATACATCCATTCAGATGCGGTCATTTTCGGAACCACCGGGTTGCATCCCGCTCGCAAAAATGAGCGAGCGCAAATAAGTAAAGTGCCGAAAATAAAGATGAGTTTCCGTGTAGAGGGTGTTTCATCCGACTGATAATATAAGAACACCACAGGCACCGATATCCATACGGTATTTTTCCGCTGATCACAGAATTAATTATCCGATAGAACACGCGCGACGTTTAGTGTGCAAAAAGGACGAGCAAGTGACACAATATAGTCAGTGACCTCTTCTTCTGTAATGCCCGCGTTAACGCAAATTTTGAATAGCTTACGGCGAGAACGTAACAATCGCTGTTCAAGAACATTGGTAGCTACGCCCAAAGAATCTGCGATTTCCGCACAGGTCTCCCCGTGTATGTAGTGCCGCATAATCATAGTCCATTGATCAGTCTGCAACTTTTGCGCGCAGTCTTGAATGTGCCCTATGAGTTCTTTGCGTATGACAATCGCATCATGGGTTTGTCCTGTCGCGACCGTACTAGGCGAGAGGCCGAGTTCGTTCTCACGTTCGCGTCGTCGGCGGAGTGCGCGGCAGTAGTTTATCACGTGATGTTTTGTACAGACCACAATCCAGCCGCGGTTCTTCGTCATCGCCTCACTCAGAGCTAAAGTACTACCGTAATGGCTCCAAAATCGTATAAAGCACTCTTGTGTGCAGTCTTCGATGTCTTCTCTGCTTAGTGTTCTCGCTCCCGCGATAGAGCAAACTATCATGTGCAGATTTCTGCGGCATGCCTCGGTTAAATTCTGGTCGCTGTCGGAAAAGGAAGAAACATTTTGGCGTGTATTCATAAGATCCTTGATGCACCCTCCGACGCTGCGGAATACCTATTAATAGTCGACTTGCAAAGCTGTTCGTTGTTGAGCGACAATTATCCTTCCCGTCTGACGACAATTATTTTTCCCGTTGGGTGTCTCCCTCAGAATCGTGCTTTTTGGG